>CAZJJT010000743.1:0-2424 GCA_964546395.1 uncultured Fibrobacterota bacterium | reverse complement strand
CGTGAGTCTGTTCCGGAAGCGTGTCGTGGTACAGTCAGGTTCGTGCTGAGTACCGAGATCTCGTGTATCTACCGGCGCGGCGACCGGGTACGCAAAGTGCACAACGTGCTGCTGCTCCCCTCGTTCGGCAGCGCTGTGCGCCTGCAGGAGCGGCTCTCTGCGATCGGCAACGTGCGCTCGGACGGACGGCCGATACTTGGGCTCGACTCACGCGATCTGCTCGAGATCGCACTCGAGAATGACCCACAGACCGTGCTGTTCCCTGCGCACATCTGGACACCGTGGTTCTCGGTGCTGGGCTCGAAGAGCGGGTTCGACACGGTTGGGGAGTGCTACGCCGATCTGGCTTCACACGTGAGCGTGGTGGAAACCGGTCTCTCCTCTGACCCTGCCATGAACCGGCGCGTATCGCAGCTGGACCGGTTCGGGCTCGTGTCAAACTCCGATGCCCACTCGGCCGAGAAACTGGGGCGCGAGGCGACGCTGTTCGAGTGCGCCCTCGACTGGGAGTCGCTCCATCGGGCGTTGCGCGCACCGGGCCTGCCCGGGCTTGCGGGTACTGTCGAGTTCTTCCCCGAGGAGGGCAAGTACCATTTCGACGGACATCGGGCATGCGGCGTGCGACTGACCCCGGCGCAGACACGCAGGCACAGGGGCAGGTGCCCTGCGTGCGGCAAGCCGGTGACCGTGGGGGTGATGACGCGGGTGGAGGAGCTGGCGGACCGCCCCGCACCGGCCTACGGGCCACTCTCCCGTCCGTACCAGTCCTACGTCCCTCTGGCCGAGATCGCTGCCCAGGCATTGCGCGTGGGCGCTGCATCGAAGAAGGCACGGACCCTTGGGGAGAAGGTGCTTCGTACGCTCGGACCCGAACTCGCCGTACTGGGCACGGTACCCCTCGGCGATATCGCCCGGGTGGCGGGAGAGCGCGTAGCCGAAGGCGTGGAGCGGATGCGCAAGCGGGAGGTGGCACTCGAGGCCGGCTATGACGGGGTCTTCGGGACAGTGAGGGTACTTGCAGGCAGTTGAGTGACCCCTTCGGAGGCGGTCGGCTTTTCTTGGCCTCTACCCCGTTCGTATGCTATATTACATCGTTCCGGGTGAGTATCCGACATATCTGGGGAGAGGTAATCCAACCAATTACGACGGTCAGGCCGTTCACGCAAAGGAGGGAATCAACGGAGAGACGGTAGCAGATGCCCTTCGCTTGTGCCGCACGGCGCGGCAGCAAGTGGCCTGCCGAGCGAGGCGTGGTGCAGGTTGAGGGAGTGAGAGGTTACCCGAGTCTATTTCGCCTCACTTCACGTTGAAATAACGGTGGAACGTCTTCAGGAGGGGGTTTCATAATGATTAGAAAGTTCGCGGTTCTTGGTTTGGGTTTGATTGGGCTGGCAGTGGCACAGACCGGTGTAGGCCAGCTCAACTTCGTTGCGGACGATGGCGGATATTGCTGGATCAACGGTACGCAGTACACGGTGGATACGGGCACATGGACATGCCCCGTGGATATCCGTGTTGGCAAGAACGTCTTTGCGACCTATGTCTGGGACAGCTGCTGGACGGGTGGGTTCGTGGGCAGTATCGACGAGCCGGGTCTGAACTTCGACCCGGGCCGGACTGTGTACACCGCGTCCGGTTCCAACTTCAAGTGCATCGACTACCGGGAAGTGTCCCTGGCTGGGGATGCCTGGAAGACCGACACCAACTACGATGAGAGTGGGTGGGTGGATGCCGGCGACTATGGCGCGCTGGCCGATGACACCGGCGGCAACGCCAAGCGTCTGTTCCTGAACACCGGCCTCAAGGTTGCGCAGCTGTGGTACGACAGGGCCCACTGGGTATGGGGTCCCAAGCAGGTGTACTTCCGCAAGAGTTTCACCGCTCCCGCGGCCTATGCTTCGGGCCAGTTCTCACTGAGGGGCAATGGGTGCACCTACGAGGTTTTCCTCAATGGAACATCGATCGCCCAGAGCGGATGGGCACTGACATGGGGCGATGCCGCGGTCAGTGTCAACAACCTGTCAATCCTGGCGGGCGAGAACGTTCTCGCAATCAGCGCCGCCAACATGGACAGTGTCGACTTCTCCTGGATCAAGTCAGCGCTGGTCTACGCGAACGGTCAGCGTATCACGACCGACACCACGTGGGCGATCTCGTACAATCTGGAGAGCGGCTGGAACAACACCGGCTTCGACGCATCTGACTGGAACTTCGCCGGTATCAAGAACTGCCAGTACGACGCCACGAGCGACGGTCTGAGCGCGGTGAAGGGTATCTGGCCGACCAAGATGGCGTTCCGTTCGGTGTTCACGCTGACGTCGGTTGAAGTGGCCGATTTCAATGCCCGGGCCGCGGCGAGGAACGCCACGCGCAATATCGTGAAGACCTCGTACTTCACGCTTGACGGGAAGCAGGTCACCGACC
>CAZJJT010000742.1:0-2427 GCA_964546395.1 uncultured Fibrobacterota bacterium | reverse complement strand
TGGCGCTGCCGTACGACGGGGGAGAGTTGGACATGGTGATCGTTCTGCCGGACAGTGAACGGTTCGCGGCCGTTGCGCAGACGCTCTCGGCGGAGAGTTTCACCGAGCTTGCGGGGCGGCTGCAGCCGCAGTACGTGAGCTTGTCCCTTCCCAAGTTCACCTTCACTACAGCATCGGTAAGCCTTGCCGATGCTCTGAAAGCGATGGGGATGGCGGTTGCGTTTACGGGTAGTGCTGATTTCTCCGGCATGGTGGTACCACCCGAAGCCGTCGCGATAGCCGATGTTATCCAGAAGGCCTTTGTCGCGGTGGACGAGGAAGGGACCACCGCTGCAGCGGCTACCGCGGTCATCATGGTGCGTACGACCTCGATAGTACAAGAGCCACCGTCGATCCCGTTCGTTGCGGATCGACCGTTCCTGTTCTATATACGCGACGTGGTGACAGGCAGTGTGCTGTTCATGGGGCAGATTGCCGACCCGTCGCAGATATAGACCAGACGGCGCTCAGGTCGCTGTGACCCCGAGAAACATGAAGCACAGAGCTGTCCAGGGAGCAAGAGACAAAGAGGCGAAGAGCCGGTCACGATCACGACCTCCCACCTCCGGCACCACGAACTGTATTCCCAAAGATGGTCCCGAACCCCGAGGCGTGGTATAATCAGGACATGCGAGCCCCATCGCTGCCACACACGCCCGGTCTGCGCGCGTTGGTACTGTGCGCTGCGGTGCTGCTTCCCGGCGCTGCTGCGTACGCTGTACTCGCCGTCTGCCCCGCAATGCCAACCACCGAGGACTCCGTGGTTGTCAGTTGTGTGCTCGGCGAGAGTCCCACCAGCTGCACATTCCGCTACTCGGGCAACCTTGACACTGTCCGGACAAGCTGGGGGGAGTACCCGCCACGCTACCGGATGACAATCGACTGCCGTGCCGTCCCTCCGCCACGTGACCAGGTCTGTGTCGACACACTCACCCCCTACGGGCCGGTGGTGAGTGTCGGAAGGCTTCGGCTCGGCAGGTACACGGTTGAGGACCACGTCGGCGGCATGCTCGGAAGTTTTACGGTCGGCTGCGCGACTGGCTGCTGCATGGGTGGGCGACTGGACGCGACCTGGCCGAAAATATCGACCATTGGCGTTGGGGTGAGTGTTGCACAGATGGTTGTCGACAGCGTGGGTGGCGACAGCACGCTGAGCGTGCTCGACAGCATGGTTTCGGATGGTTCCTGGTCATTCTGCTGCATCGATTCCGGTTCCTACCGGGTGGTGTTCACTGACGCACGCTTCGGCCCCTGTACCATCGCGGTGGAACTGCCCGCCGATGTGACCGACTCGGTGTTCGGGTGTGTCCGCAACGTTTCGCTGCTTGGCGCGGGAATCAGCGGAGAGATCGCGGGTATGGTGACCGACTGGCAGGCTCGGCCGCTCGCCTCGTGCACGGTGACGGTGCGGACCGAGAGGGTACCCATGATGGTGCCGCCGCCGTACGCCCTGGACAGCATGATCGGCACTGTCCTCACCGACTCTACCGGTGTGTTCCAGCTCGACAACCTGCCTCCGGTGATCGATGGCGTCTACCTGCAGTACCGGATCAGGGCCGCATGTGTGGGCTACGACTCGACCGTCGTGTACGGCAGCATCGATCCACCCGATTTCGTGGGGTTTCACCACCTGTACCTCAGCTCGCCCACCTGCGGACGCGACCGGCGCTGCGCAGCGACAGAGGCCGGGGGGCTGCGGTACACGCTGTGCGCGGAGACCTGGCCGGCACTCGATTCGTGTGCCGCGCAACCACCGGGCTGGGTCGGCAGGACCGAGGTGCGTCCGAGCCTGTCCATCCGTAATTGCATGCCGACCACGTGGACACCCGTGTCCGGCACCGAACTGTGCATCCGGGAGTCGCTGAGCGGAGAGTGGCAGTGTCCTGTCAGGCTGGTTCCACTCCCCGTCGTTGTTGTCCCGCGCGGCGACACCATCGAGGTCGTGCCCGCAAGCAAGGCGCTGGAGGATCCGATACGCACCATCTCGATGCGGCTCGTATCCCCGGTCAACCCGGGTGACAGTGTTACGTTCGACCTTCCCGCCATCCGCGTTGACACCCTGGTCGACTGCCGTCGCTACCTGCTTGCCGACTCGGTATGGCTCGCAGCGAAGCTTCCGGCATTCGGCGGGGATGCGATCGTGGAAGGTCTGGTGCTGGCGCTGGAAGGTGATGTGGTCGGCGCACGTCCTGTTGAGCAACCACGAACGCTGCCGCAGTGTCGGATACGCCGTGACGCTGCCTGCGGTGGGCTCTGGGTGAGTACCGCAAGACAGTCGGTGGTGTCGGTTGCGGTGTACCGTCTGGACGGCAGGTTGGTGGCTGAAGCGGTGCACCGTGCGGTCCTTCCGCCAGGCGAGTACCGCTTCGTTCTGCCGGGCGCCGGTGT
>CAZJJT010000741.1:0-2438 GCA_964546395.1 uncultured Fibrobacterota bacterium | reverse complement strand
ATCCGCAACGCTGTCGCCGTTGCCGTTCAATCTGCAATCCCCAATCCTGGCAATCTGCAATGTAGATCGTGCCCCCAGCACGATTCGAACGTGCGACCCCAGGTTTAGGAAACCTGTGCTCTATCCAACTGAGCTATGGGGGCTTCAAGGAAGGTTCTGGGGTGGCTGAGGGGACTCGAACCCCCGACATCTGGAACCACAATCCAGTGTTCTAACCGACTGAACTACAGCCACCACGTAACGCCCCAAAATACCACAAAATCAGACCGACTTCAACGGCACTATTCCACGAGCTGGATATCGCCCCAGGTGCCCGGGTTCTCCCGCAGCGCTCCCTTGGGCGCCGAGGCGCTCACCGCACCGTCCTCGCCCACCGCAAACGCGGCAAACCCCACCGCCCGCTCGTTCTGCGGGATAATTCCCGTATCGTGCCAGCGTACGCCGGCCGCCACCACGCCGCCCGCCGCGTACACCGCGGTCTCGTGGTGCCACACCGTCTCCGGGTACGCTATCTTCCCGTCCTTGAACGAGCGCGTGCAGTGGTACGCGTACACCGAGTCCTTCGCGGGGATCAGGCGCACCAGCCGGTCCGGGTACGACAGGAACGCGTTCTTCGCGTTCTTGCCGTCAAACGCCACCTCCACCGCCCCGCCCGTGCACACCACCCACAACGCGTCCTTGTTCCACACCATCGCGTACGTGCCCGCGCCGACTTTGCGGTACTCACTGTCCTTCACCCCCGCCACCACGTCCTTCGCCGCCAGCCCGTCCGCCACCTTCCGCACCGATACCATCTCGCCCTCGGGCCACTTCTTGATAACCACGAGGCCGAACGGCTCGCACGTGCCCTTGTCCTTGCCACCCGGTATCGACCAGTCAATCCCCAGGTAGTCGAATCCGCCCAGAAGGCCCGTGCCCGCACTCCCCAGGGCGAACTCCTCCGAGAAATCGTCCACCCCGAACGCCCGCGCCTTCCCGAGCGCCCTGCGACGGCCGTTGACCACCTTGTACATCGCCAGTGACACTTTCTTCGACTTGATCTGCGCCGTATCGAGCTGCACCTTGGCCACAAGCGACTGCTCGCGCATGGTCATCCACTCGCTCGGGTCGCTGAACGTCACCACCTGTGCCCGGGCCGCGCACGCACCCGCAACCACCACCATTCCCGCCACGCAGAGACTCCGCATCATAGGTACACTCACTCCGTCGAAAAGTACGTTGACACCCGTGAACCGTCACTCAGCGAATGCAGAAATATACGTCCCGGTGTCGCCAAACGCATACGGGGCACCGCGCTGTCGCGCCGTGCCCCGCATCATCTCCACAGGCAGCTCCCCGGACTACTTGCCGTACCCCTTCTTCATGTCCGCCAGGCTCATCGGCTTGTAGTCGCCCGCGTGCCCCGCGGTCCCGAACGCCTTCATCTCCTCGATAATCCACGCCTTCACCGACTCGCGGGCCGGGCCGAGGTAGTCGCGCGGGTCAAACTTCTCCGGTTTCTCGATAAACACCTTCCGGATCGCTGCCGTGATCGCCAGCCGCCCGTCCGTGTCGATATTCACCTTGCGCATGCCGCGCTTGATCGCATCCTGGATCATCGCGGTCGGTACACCCACCGCATTCGGCACCTTCCCGCCGTACTTGTTCACCTCGTCGACCATGTGCTTGGGCACCGAACTGCTCCCGTGCATCACCAGCGCTGTTCCCGGCACCCGCTTGTGCACGTCATCCACGATGTCCAGCGCCAGCTTGATCTCGGTCCCCGCCGGGAACTTGTAGGCGCCGTGTGACGTGCCGATCGCAATCGCGAGTGCGTCCACACCGGTCTGCTTCACAAACTCCTCGGCCTCTTCCGGCTTGGTCAGGTGTACCGCGCCCGCCACCGTGTCGTCCTCGATGCCGCCGAGCGTGCCAATCTCACCCTCAACCGACACGCCGGCCGCATGCGCAATCGCCACGGCTTCCCTGGTGATACGCACGTTGTCGTCGAACGAGCGAGCCGGGTGTTTGCCCTTGGCGTCCTTGTTCGCGTAGTCCAGCGACCCGTCAATCATCACCGAGGTGAACCCGAGCTTCACGCACTCGGCGATCGTCTCGATATCCGGGCCGTGGTCGAGGTGGAGCGACATGGGGATGTTCGGGTACTTGCCTTCAGCCATATACGTGACCATCGCCGCCAGAAGCCCCTTGTCGGCGTACTTCAGCGCGTTGCGGCTCACCTGGATAATCACCGGTGAGCTGGTCTCGGCCGCGGCGCCGCAGATCGCCTGCAACTGCTCCATGTTGTTGACATTGAACGCACCCACGCCATACCCGGCCTTGTTCGCCTCATCCAGGATCAACTTCATCGGGACCAGTGACATGCTCGCTCCTCGCGCTTGGTGTTGAAAGTGCCCCGCTCTACTCTTTGTCGCCGCCGGACTTGCTCCGAGCGCCGC
>CAZJJT010000740.1:0-2438 GCA_964546395.1 uncultured Fibrobacterota bacterium | reverse complement strand
AACCTGAACGCGATGGACCGCTCCGAGAGCGAGTACAGCAGGTCGCGCAGCAGTGTGTCATCGGTGGGCTTGATCGGCCGGCAGAACAACTCGGTCCCGTCCGCCGTGGTTCGTACCCGCTCCAGTTCCTCGGGATACGGCGAGGTCGATGCCAGCCGCTGGTCGGCATAGACATACCGCCGGCGCTTGGCTTCGTTGAGGATCTCGTTCCGGAAATCGGGGTGCGCGATGTTCGACAGCTCAATCACCCGCTCGCGTATCGACTTGCCGAACAGGTGTGCCACACCGTACTCAGTCACCACGTAGTGCACGTCACCGCGCGTGGTCACCACCCCCGCGCCTTCGGTCAAGCGCGGCACAATGCGTGAGACGGCGCCGTGGCGAGCTGTCGAGGGCAGCGCGATGATCGCCCTCCCTTCGCGGGCGCGCGCCGCGCCGCGGTTGAAGTCCACCTGTCCGCCAATGCCGCTGTAGAAGTCGTAGCCGATGGAGTCGGAGCACACCTGGCCGGTCATGTCTATCTCGATGGCCACGTTGATCGCCACCATGCGGTTGTGCTGGGCGATTACATAGGGGTCGTTGACGTACTCCGAGGGACGGAACTCGAACATCTGGTTCTCGTGGATATAGTCGTACAGCCGGCGTGTGCCGTAGGCGAAGCTCGCGGTCACCTTCCCCCGGTTGATTGTCTTCTTGCGGCCGTTGATCACCCCCGACTCCACCAGCGGGATAATCGCATCGTTGAACATCTCGGTGTGCACGCCCAGGTCGTTCTTCTCGGAGAGGTAGCGCAGCACGGTCTGCGGGATGTTCCCGATACCTACCTCGATGGTTGCTCCGTCACCCACCAACTCGGCAATATTGCGCGCGATCGCCTGGATTGTCTCGTCGGGCTCAGGAAGCGTGTACTCGAGGATATCGCGGTCGCTCTCCACCACCATGTCGACCATCTCGAGGGGAATGGACGAGTCGCCGTGCGTCCGCGGCATCTTCTCGTTCACTTCGGCGATCACCGCCACGCTGCTCTCCACCGCCGACTTGACAATGTCGACCGATATACCCAGCGAAAGGTAGCCGTTCTTGTCGGGAGGGCTGGTCTGCACCAGGCACACGTCCAGCGGAATGCGGCCGCTCTGGAACAGCCGCGGAATCTCCGAGAGGAATATCGGCACGTAGTCACCGCGGCCGCTGAGGATACCCTCCCGCACGTTGGGGGCAATAAAGAAACTGCTCGTGCGGAACTTCCGGCTGAACTTCTCGTCGATGTACGGTGCCACGCCCTGTGTCAGCAGGTGATACACCTCAACATCCACCACGTTGTCGTTGCCCTCTTTTGCCAGTTCGTCCACCAGCATCTGCGGCGCGCCGCACCCGGTGCCGATGAAGATGCGGGCGCCCGGCCTGATCGTGCGGACAGCCTGCGACGCCGTGCGGCGCTTGCTGTCGTACAACTCTTTCCAACTGGCACTCATTTGCTGCTCTCCCCGGCGCCGGAGATAACGATACGCGCATCCACCACCAGCGCGCCGTCACCCTCGTACCCCACCATCAGCGGGTTGATATCAATCTCTTCGATCTCCGGAAAATCGCTTACCAACTGCGACAGGCGCTGGATACTCTCCACTATCGCCTCGATATCCCGCGGCTTCCCGCCCCGTGCCCCCTTCAGCAGGCCGTATGAGCGGGTGCTCTGCACCATCTCCCGGATCGCATCCTCGGTCAGCGGCGCCAGCCCGAATGTCACGTCCTTCAACACTTCCACGAATATCCCGCCAAGGCCGAACATGACCATCGGCCCAAACTGCGCATCACGCTTCACGCCGAGAATAACTTCCTGACCCCCGCTCACCATGCGTTCCACCAGCACCCCGCGCACCTCGGCCTCGGGCCGAGAGCGCTTCACCCGCAGCATCATCAACTCGAACGCGTCCGCGACCTCTCCCGGCGTCCCGAGTCCGATGCGCACCCCCCCCACATCCGACTTGTGCAAGATGTCCGGACTGGATATCTTCATCGCCAGCGGATAGCCCAGTTGGTCCGCGGAGTTCACCGCCTCGTCCACCGAGCCCGCCAGCATGCCCGCGGGAAGCTCGAAGTTGTACGCCCGCATCACCGCTTTGGCGTCAATCTCCCCTATCTCGGTCACCCCGCGCGTGCGGTACGACTTGAACAGCTTGACAATCGGGTTCTTGTTCACCGCAAAGCGCTCCACCAGGCGCATCGGCCGCTGCTTGTACCGGCTGTACTCCACCATCTCGGACAGCGCCCGGGCCGCACGCTCCGGGACCGCATACTGAGGGATAGCGTTGCGCTGGAGCGTCCTGACTCCTTCCGCCACCGCCTCCCCGCCCATGAAACACGCCAGCACCGGCTTGCCGCACCCCTTCGAGACCTCCACCAGCGCCTCCGCCGTCCTGGCAGCATCGGTCACCTGCTGC
>CAZJJT010000739.1:0-2449 GCA_964546395.1 uncultured Fibrobacterota bacterium | reverse complement strand
GGCGACCGATGCCGCGCTCAATCACTACGACCACGCCGACCGCGAAGTGATGTCGTTTTACGAACCGCTGCTCCCGGCGTTCGGTATCAGGGACCTGTGGCACCTGTACATGGCGGGAGTGTGGCCCACGGAGGACTGGGGCACAATCGGGCTGCTGATCAACTACATCCACATGGGTGTCAACGAGTTTTACGACGAACTGGGGCGTGAAGTCGGGACAGCGCGCTCGTGGGAAGGTGTGTTCGGCGCATCGTACGGCATCTCGCTGTTCCGCGATTTCTCGCTGGGACTGAACGCCAAGTACGTCTACAGCGCACTTGCACCGGGCATGATTGCGGGTGACCCGAAAGCCGGTGTCGGGCAGACCTTCGCAATCGACCTCGCGCTTCTCAAACGCAACCTGCTTCTGCGGGGCCTCGACCTGGGATTCATGCTGCAGAACATGGGCCCCGATATTTTCTATGTGGATCCCGAAGACGCCGACCCGATACCGTTCACCATGCGGCTGGGCCTGGCCTATCGCGCAATCGAGACACCCGTGCACGACCTGAACATCGTGCTGGACGCGTACCGGGAGTTTGTCAACAACGACGGCAGCGGCAATCCCGACCCGTTCTTCCAGGCGATCGGAAGCGATTTCCAGGACACCTCGGGCGAGGTGAGCTGGGAGAGTATCAAGGATGCGCTGGTCGAGACGCAGGCGAGTATCGGTCTGGAGTACTGGTACATCCAGTTCCTCGCGCTGCGGCTCGGGTTCCTGTTCGACTGGATCGGCGAGCGCTACGAGCTGACATTCGGCCTCGGACTTCGCTACGGAAGTCTGAACTTCGACTGGTCGTATATCCATTCGCCCGAGGGCATGTTGAAGAGTTTCCTGCAGAGTATCAACGAGGAGAAGGAGGGCGCCACCGGGGCCCGGCACGGTCAGTGGCGTATTTCGCTGATCGCCAGGTTCTGAGGCGCCCGGACCCGCGATGCCCGGCGGGCCTGAAAGGTCCTGATGAGTCTGATGCGTGGTGCGGCCGCGCTGCCGGCCGTTGTGTTTTCGGTACTGAGCGTGTGTTCGGCTGCGCGGGCGGTCCGTCTCAACACGGCTGAACCGGTTGCGAGCGGACCGCAGGGAGTGTATCCGTACCTGTGCAAGGGGACCGGCACGCGCAGCGCCCTGGCACCGGCCCCCAACGACCCCTCCTGGTCGTTGCTGGCCCACAGTCGCAGCGGCTACGGACCGCCCGACACGCTGCACATCATCGCGTTCATGGTCGAGTTCAACGGCGGCCAGCCCGACTCGACGGCAGCCACGACGGGCACCGGGCTGTTCAATATCTGGGGCGGGACCGGCGGCAACGCAAGCGACATCGAGGAGGTCGGCTGGTACGACGCTTCCGATACCACGTACCGCTACGACAAGCTGTACCACAACCAGCCCTACGTCGAGCGGCAACTGGAATTCGCGCGGACCTACTTCGAGCGGGTGTCCTCCGGGCGTCTCCAGGTGCGCTACGACGTGTTCCCGCGGGCCAACGGTGAAGCGTACCACGTGACAGAGGAGATGGCGCACTACTCCCCCGGCGGCAAGCAACGCAAGGAGAGCTGGGATGAGTACTATTTCCGCAAGACCAAGGGGTTGATGCAGTTCGTGGTGGAAGCGGTGCGGGCTGCACACGACCAGCAGGGCGCAACCGGCTCACCATTCGACCTGGTGCACCTCGACAGTGACGGCAACCCGGTTGACAGCAGCGGAAACCCGGTCGGGTTCCTCATCGTCCACGCCGGGGCTTCGTATCTCACCGACGGGGGCAGGGACGGGGCCTACGGGGCCGATTCGCCCTCGGACATGATCGATGCGTTTATCAGCACCGACTTCTTCTCGTACTTCCGTGACGAACTGGAACTTGATTCTCTCGACTCGCTCGGGACACAGGTAGGGGTACGGGTGCGCACCGCGGACGGTGAACTGGTGGTGAACGAACTGATGATGTGCGCCGAGACCAGCAACCAGGACGGGCTCAACTGGGGAATTCACGGCATATTGGTTAACCAGATCGGCCGGCAGATCGGTCTGCCCGACCTGTTTTCGACCAGCAGCGGCATCTCGGGGATCGGCGCCTTCTGCATCATGGACTTCGCCGGGTACTCGGCCGCGCAGGGGTTCATCCCACCGTGGCCTTCCGCGTGGGTACGCGCATTCATGGGCTGGGATAGGCCGGTGGTGGCCCCCATGGGTGCCGAGGCATCGTACAGGGTGAAAGCTCCCAACGCACCGGGCCGCACGCCGGGCGACACCACGATTGTGCTCGTACCGATCAACGACCACGAGTACTACCTGGTCGAAAACCGGCAGCGCAACCCCGAGGGGCGCGACGATGTGTTCCGGTGGGACACAACCGACGACACCCGTCACCTGGCCGCCTACCCCTACAACGCCGATATTGTCGCCAATGTCACC
>CAZJJT010000738.1:0-2449 GCA_964546395.1 uncultured Fibrobacterota bacterium | reverse complement strand
GAGCGCGTCGGCCATCTGCGACACGATGTCGAGCACTTCGACCAGCTTCGGCTTCATCTCGTGCAGGTAGCGCGAGAGATTGCGGCCCGGGATGTAGTCCATGGCGATGAAGTAGATACCGCCTTCGTGGGCTACTTCGTGTATCGCAACGATGTTCGGATGGTTGAGTTTCGACACCGCGTGCGCTTCGGCCAGGAACCGCTCCAGGAACCGCGGGTTGACACTGACTGTCGCGGGGATCACCTTCAGCGCCACTTCGCGCTCCAGGTCGAGCTGCATGGCGCGGTACACAACCGCCATCCCGCCGCGGTCGACCTCGGCAAGGATACGGTACTTGCCGACAGTCTGCCCGACCGAGAGGAACGTCTGCTCGAAGCGGGGCACCGTGTTGCGGATGTTCACGCCGTGATCGTCCAGCAGACGCCGCGCTTCAAGCGGCGTGTGGGGAGTATTCATGCTCCTCGCCGTCCTCCTGCTCCTACAAGCATATCATCACCCGCTGCCTGTCTGCAACGGTGTCTGCATGAGCGCCGCGAAGCACTCGGGCACGGGCGCCTCGAGAGCGATCCGCTCGGAAGTGGCCGGGTGCGGGAAACCGAGTCGTGCTGCGTGGAGATACAGGCGGCGCTCGGCGTCCCCGCGCAGCACTTCGCTGTCACGGACCCGGTCCCCGTAGCGCACGTCACCCACCACCGGACACCCCAGGTGCGCCATCTGCACGCGTATCTGGTGGGTGCGGCCCGTCTCCAGTCCCACCGCAAGCAGGCTCAGACCGTCCGTGCGCCGCAGCACGCGGTAGCGGCTCCGAGCCTGCTGCCCGTTGCTCCCCACGCGCACACTCGTTCCGTCATTGCGTTCGTATGTGCGCTCGAGTGTGGTTGCCACCTGCCCCGAGTCGCGCGGCGGCCCACCGTGACACACCGCCAGGTAGTTCTTCTCGAATTGGCCCGCTCTCAGCGACTCGTGGAGCGTGCGCAGGGAAGCGCGGTCCTTGGCAAGAAGGATGAGTCCGGAGGTGTCGCGATCGATGCGGTGCACGAGATACGGCTGGCCCGAACGCTCGCCGCCGCGCAGCAGATGCGCGACGGCCAACCCCACGAGCGTATCGTCGATACTGTGGCCCGAGCCGGGGTGTACCACCAGACCGGACGGTTTGTCACAGACCAGCACGACCTCGTCTTCGAACACGACACGGAAGTTGCGGCGGAAGAACCCCGTCGCTGACAGGCGGCCGATCGCGCGTTCGGCACGTGTGCCGCGTTCCACAACCTCGGCGGCAGCGATGCGGACCTGCAGTTCATCACCGCCCGCCAGCCGGTCGCTGTTGCGTACCCGGGTGCCGTTGCGGCGCACCGCGCCCGTTCGTATCAGGCGATATACCTGCGAGAGCGGTACGTGTGGGAGGCGCTGGCGCAGAAAACGGTCTACCCGCACACCGTCATCCTGGGGTTCCACGCGAAGCGCGGGCATGGGCAGCCTCTCCCGGGGGCGGAGGCCGGCGCGCCTACTGCCCCGGCATCTGGTTGAACTTGTACGACTCGTACATCATCACCAAGTCCATGATCGTGTCGGTGATCAACCGGGGCTGGTTGACCGGCTTGGACTCGAAGTAGAAGTCGCCCTCCGGCAGCCCCATCATCGCAAACACCGCCTCGCGGCCGGTCGCATTGCGGTAGAACGCGTCAATCGCCATTCCCTGTGCAAACGCGATGTAGCCCTTGCGTCGCCCGTGGTACACGTGCAGGATCCCCTCGCGCTTGCCGATCTCCAGCAACTGCATCGCGTCCACCAGACTCGTCTGCTTGAGATTGCCCGAGTACAGGAAACTCGTGTGGTAGGATTGCTGCGGCGCGGTGCGGCGACGGAACAGCTTGAGCAGCGCGATGAACAGGCGGCCGATGACCGCGCCGCTCACCACCCCGCCCGACACCGCTGCCCCGTCCCGTGGTGGCCGCGACGATCCAGCGCCTGCACGCCGACGTGGGCGACACGGTCAAGGCCGGGCAGCTGCTGCTGACCCTCGACAACCGTGATGTGGAAGCGCAGGTCGCCCAGGCACGGGCGGCGCTGAGCCAGGCACGCGCCTCCCTGGCCGATGCGAAGTTCAATTACGACCGCTATTCAAAGCTGTACAAGCAAGATGCGGTCACCCGCCAGCAATATGAGAGCATGAAACGCAATTATGCCGTCGCGCAGGCGGGCGTGAAGGCGGCAACGGCGCAACTGCAACAAGCCCATGCCCAGCGCGCCTATGCCGAAGTGCGTGCGCCGTTCGCCGGTGTCGTCACCGCCCGTTACGTGCAGCAGGGCGATCTCGCCACGCCCGGCAAACCCTTGGTTGAAATCCAGTCTCCGGGGCACCTCGAGGTCGACACCCAGATTTCCAATAGCGCCTATGCCGCCCTCAAGGTCGGCGACACGGTGCAAGTTGTCGGCACTGGCGTGCAGA
>CAZJJT010000737.1:0-2450 GCA_964546395.1 uncultured Fibrobacterota bacterium | reverse complement strand
TCATCGAATGGCTCGGCCGTGGTGATGCCGCACCGCACATAGCCAATGCGGGCGGCCAGAGCCGCAATGTCGGACTTGAGTTGGCGCGGGTCGGTCATGGCCATCGTGAAAATAGGTGGGGGAGAGCCGGATCGGCCCCAGAAAACGGCAAAGGGCAGACTGGCGTCTGCCCTTTCCGGCTCCGGTCTTGCGACCGGAACTCCCCATCACAACACACACAACCACCATATTGCAGGGATAGGCGCATTACCCCTGCTGCTACCTACTCTTGCAATGCATGTGCCAATCCCTCACCTTCGCCCAAATCATCGCGGGCAGACACTGGAAGAGCCATTGTATGATGTTTCATAGCAATCTGTTACCGTTGTCATCCAAGCATCTTGCTCCGTATTGGCCGCTGCGATTCGACTCCCAGGTCAAGATGGTATTCCTCTACAGAGAGGTACTTTTTACCTTATCGTGTAACGCCGGATGAGGGTCTCACGTGGCAAGCAGCACCGCAAGCACTGCAAGTGCTGTTACCAGTGAAATGGCGGCGAGCACACGGAGCACGCGCATCTCGCGCCGAAGGGCACCCAGGGCCTCAGCAACCATCCTGGTCTGCTGTGCCATCGATGCGGCGAGTTCGGCTTGCCGCTCACGGCTCTCTTCGAGTTCCTGGACGCGCTGCTCGACCGTGCTGGTCGCGCCACCGGTTCGCCGCTGGGCGCGGGCGAGCATGTCGGTCGACAGTGACACGATTGACGGCACGAGCTTGACGAGCTGCCCCCAGGGGAATCCCACCTGTCGGTGCCTTGTTGAGTACACACGCGAAAATACCCGATGCGTGCGGGGTCGCGTTCAGCCAGAGGCGCGCTTCAGCACTGCTGAGAAGGTCGTGTCGGCATCGAGACAGGGGTTGCCGTGGATTGCCGTGGACACAACCGTGAGACCGCTCTGTCGGGCACACACGCGGGTAACCACGTCTTCGTTCTCGCATACCAGCCAGCTGCAGGTCGCGTACACCACCTGTCCCCCCGGTCGCACCGCCTGCACAGCTGTGTGCAGGAGGCGGTGCTGGAGTTCGGTCAGTGGCACGAGGGCGGAGGGGTCGAACCGCAGCCGCCCGTCCGGATTCCGCCGCCACGTGCCGCTGCCGCTGCACGGGGCATCGACAAGCACACGGTCGAACCCGCCATGCGTGCGGTGCGCGGCGCCGAAGTCAGGTGGCTGGACAGCATCCCAGACATGTGAGCGGACGATGCGTATGCCGGCGCGAGCAGCCCGTCTACGCAACTCCACGAGTGCGTGTGATCGTATGTCCGATGCATAGAGTGCGCCCGTGTTGCCCATCGCGCCGGCCAACTGGAGCGCCTTGCCACCGCCGCCCGTACAGCAGTCCCACACGAACTCGCCGGGGCGTGCACCGACGCTGGTGCCGATTGCCTGGCTGGCAGCGTCCTGTATCTCCACCAGCCCATTGCGGTAGCAGTTGAGGGTATACACCCCAGGCGAGCCCGCCACGGCCAGCGCGGGGCCATGCTGCTCGACTGCGAAACCTCTGCGCGCGAGCTCTGTCAGCACCAGCTCTTCCTGTGCCGGGTCGTGCAGGCGCAGCCACAGGGGCGGTCGCGTGGCGTGAGCGCGAACGAAGCGTTCCCTGAGTTGCGGGGTCCATGCAGACATGCCTGCCCGTTGCTCGAGGAGGCCATCGCAGGCGCAGGGCATGCCGTACCAAGCCAGCCAGTCTTCCGGGTCAGCGTCCGAGGGCGGTGGCTCAGGGGCGTCCGCACGCTCCAGCGCTGTCCGCGCAACAGTTTCGGCGGGCAGTGCCCGCACCGAGTCGACCAGTGGGCAGTGGCGTCTGCTGTCGGGGGCGTGTTGCGCAACAGCGGTCGCGGCGAACCGGGCCATGGCGAAGATCATGTCCGCGTACCAGAGGCGATCGCGCTTGCCGAATGCGCGCTCACGTTTCAGCCGATGGGATACCCAGCGGTCGAGTTGGGGCAGGGGCTGCGTCCCCACCCACTCTTCCCACATGCGGGACAGGTGAGCACGCCGGACGCGCACGCGGTTCTGTTCAGGTGAACGACTACGATTCGGCATGGCAGCAGACGCGGGCCCGGCCGGCACGCTTGGCCGCGTAGAGCGCCTTGTCGGCCATGTCGATGATATCCTGCGGTTGTTCTCCCGGCGCGATGCAGTAGGCCACACCGGCGCTGAACGAGATGTGTACCCGGGTGGAGCTTCCGATTCGTTCTCCACGATCTTCGGAAGAGGTCCGTTCACGGGCCTGGTCGGGCATGCGGATGAAAAAGTCGCGGGAAGAAACGAGGTGTCGGGCCGCTTCCACTTTGCGGGCCGCGAGTCGGAGCGGCGCGCCTTCAAACACCAGGCAGAACTCCTCGCCGCCATAGCGATAGGTGTTGCCCGGGAAGGTCCGTTCGAGATGGGAGGCGACGAACCGCAGG
>CAZJJT010000736.1:0-2462 GCA_964546395.1 uncultured Fibrobacterota bacterium | reverse complement strand
GTACCCGCTCGGCGGCACCGGCACCCAGAAGGAGCCGTCGTTGGATGCCCCGGATCCATAGTCTCCCCACACCATCGTATAGCTGGTCGGGTGAGCCAGGGCGTCGGAGCCCGCCTTCGCCTGTACCACCATCACGCCGCTGGCCGGCGGAGCGTAGGTGCTGTACCCCTTGGAACCCAGCGCATGGAACCCGACGGGCGGCACGGGATGGGCGTAGTAGCCATTGTGGGAGGCCCCACTGCCTGCATCATGCCACCGGTACTCGAACGTGTCCACATACGTTATGACCAGTTCTCCCACGTCGAGGAACTTCGGATTGTACACCTCAACCGGCAACACCACGCTCTCACCCGAACTGCTGGTGACGGTGATGTTGGCGGTGCCATGTGCGACACCTGTCACGGTTACCGTGGAGTCGGTGCGAGTGGCCGAGGCAACGGTTCCGTCGCTGGTACTCACGGTGAACGCCTCTGCTGCACCGCTGCTGTCCGTGGCGGTCACGGCGATTGTCTCATCTCCGCCGGGCACTACCGCCACCTTCAGCCGGTTCAGAAGCAGCAGTGGCTCCACACCGTTGTCTACGGGACCGGGTCCAGGTTCCGTGCCGGACTCACCGCACGTCTGAAGAAGTGCACCGACCACAACCACGCCAGGGCAGAGCACTGTTTTCCGCGCCGCATCGAAAGACCACATGGTGTTTCGCTCCTTGTGAGGGTTGATACCGCGTACGCCACGCACCGTTCTACGTCGCCGTCCGGCTACTCAGGCCACAGAAACAAGATACACGCCAGAGACTCCGAGGTCAACCGCTGCCCGCGGATCCGCGACCTGCCGGCTCAATCGGCCAACGAAGCGCCCGTTGTGTCCACATGCCAGGCGCCAATGGCATGCAGCACTTCGCGTGCCCGTGTACGTGTACGTTCCACGTGGACGAAGAGATGTTCCTGCGCAGCGGGCGCACCAGCACAGCGATCCCACCGCTGGTGGCCCCCGGCGCACTGCGCAGACCACTGACCTCACCCGGGGTCTACCCCGCGAAGCCCCCAAAAGACAAACGCATGCTCACGAAACGCCAGGTCAAACCACGCATCGCATGGCACGCTGAAATCCACGCCGCCCAAATGCTATTTTCGGCAGTCTCTTTTAGGCAAAGGGCGACGGTTCACACAACAGGGTAGCGACAACAGTCATCACCTTTCCAATCCTCTGCCGATAACAACTGAAGACGTACTAGACCGGTATGAACAAGCACGTTCTGCGCAAACGGAACATCGGGATCAGTGCGCACATCGATTCCGGAAAAACCACGCTCTCCGAGCGCATCCTGTACTACACCAAACGGATTCACGCGATCCACGAGGTGAAGGGCAAGGATGGGGTCGGGGCGACCATGGATTCGATGGACCTCGAGCGCGAGCGCGGTATCACGATCCAGTCTGCTGCCACCAACGTTTCGTGGCGCGACCACTCCATCGACATCATCGACACCCCCGGCCACGTCGACTTCACCATCGAGGTCGAACGCGCGCTGCGGGTGCTCGACGGGGCCATACTGGTGCTCTGCTCGGTCGGCGGGGTGCAGTCGCAGTCGATCACGGTCGATCGGCAGCTCAAGCGCTACCGCGTCCCCCGCATCGCATTCATCAACAAGTGCGACCGCACCGGGGCCAACCCGTTCCGCGTTGTCGAGGACCTGCGGCGCGTCCTGGGCCACCATGCGGTCCTGCTCCAGATGCCGATAGGGCTCGAAGACAAGCTCGAAGGGGTGGTAGACCTGGTCACCATGGAAGCGCTGTACTTCGAGGGCAGGGACGGTGGTGAGACACGGGTGGCGGAGATTCCCGCGGGCCTTCGGGAACGCGCCGAGGAGCTTCGGCATGAGATGCTTGACGCCGTGACGCTCCATTCCGACGAGCTTGCCGAAGCGTACCTCGAGGACCGCGTGACCGTGCCGCTCATACGCGCGGCGATCAGGGCAGGCACGGTGAGCACGAAGCTGACGCCGGTGATGATGGGCTCGGCGTTCAAGAACAAGGGTATCCAGCCGCTTCTCGACGCCGTGATCGAGTACCTTCCCAACCCAGCCGAGATCCGCAACGTGGCTCACCCGGTCTCCGACGAATCGGTGGAGGTGGTACTCGAGTCCGACCCGGAGAAGCCGACCGTGGCGCTGGCGTTCAAGCTCGAGGACGGGCGCTACGGACAGCTCACCTACCTGCGTGTGTATCAAGGGGTTATCCGCAAGGGCGACGAGCTGGTCAACACACGCTCGGGCAACACGGTGAAGGTCGGCCGGCTCATCAAGATGCACGCAGACTCGATGGAGGACATCCAGAGTGCACTGTGCGGTGATATCGCGGCGTTGTTCGGGGTGGACTGCCACTCGGGTGACACGTTCGCCGCACCGGGGGTCGAGCTGGCCATGACCAGCATGCACGTACCGGAGCCGGTGATCTCGGTGG
>CAZJJT010000735.1:0-2469 GCA_964546395.1 uncultured Fibrobacterota bacterium | reverse complement strand
ACGAGGGATATCCTGGCGGCAGTCAGGGAATCCAGGGAACGCTAGCGGCCCCGCGCCACGCAACCAACGGCTCCGGTGTGAGAGCGTACATGGGACTTCTCCAGGCTGCACTTACGCAGGTTGCGAAGCCACCCACACCGGGCTCGACCACGCACGCTGGCCGTTGCGCTGCTCAACCCTCACGCGGTAGCATGTTTCGCCCGCAACCGGCTCATCGTCCACTATGGTGCAGGTGGCCGTGTATGCGCACTCGGGCTGGACACGGTGGATACGCGCCTTGTAGGCCAGCTGGTAGTATGGGTCGTCCCGGGGACACTCCTCCGGACTCAGTCCGCGCAGGCCGCGCAGCGTCTTGACACACTCGTCCCTGAACCACATCACCCGCGAGCCGGTCATCATCTCTGCCACTGTGCCACACCATTCCATGCCGTTCAGCTGCACCGAAACGGTGCTGCCCGGGTCCGCCTCACACTCGAACACGTTCGCGTTCTGCCACGCCTGGCGTACCTGTCCGGGACGCGTCGTCATGGAGAACGCCGCCGTGTCGCGGCCCAGCACCACCGGCGCCTGACCGTGCGTCACCCAGCAGGGCACGCTGCGGATGAAACGCCCCTGGGACAGCCTGAGACACCCCTCCCAGCGGTGTTCCCCCACCTCGAGTTCCTGCTCGGTCGGTCCCCACCCCGCCTCCAACCGCAGGAGGAACCTGCCCCCACTCCCCGCGCGAGGGGGTTCCCACGTGCCCTGGTGGCAGTGCGTGTGAATCACCCGCTCGTCTCGCAGGATCTCGATTCGGTCGATCGCGTCGAGCCCGCGCACACCGACACGGATCTCCCGTGCACCGGACAGTGTCGCGCAGGCGCCCATCGCCACTCCGCCCACCGAGAACTCCAGGGCGATGCGGTCACCGGTGACACCGTACACGCGCCGCGCACGGAACGCGTCCCAGAGCGCCTGTCGTGTCAGCTCTGACGCGTACACCCCCATCAGTCCCTGTCCGTACGTGCCGCTGAGCGACTCATACCCGAACGAATCTCCCGAACATATCGCACCCACGTGCAGGCCGCGCCGAAGCGCTGCGGAGTATGTCCCCTCGTACACGGGCGGTCCCATGTGGTGGTTGTGCCACATCCCGACCCATCCCTCGTCGGTTTCCGAACACCCGTGCACCGAGTACACTTCGCTGAACGGCGACAGGCGCTCATCGTGCACCGACCAGTCCTTGCCTCGCATGCCCGGCAGGTACGCTGTGTGATGGGGGATTGCGATCGCATCTTCCCTGCGCAGGCATTCGTAGAGTTCCGCAAGAGTGTCCACACGGTAGATCGGCGGGCCTTCGCTCCGATAGACCACGTTGTGATCGCCGCTCGTGCTGTTGCCCTGCCACTCGTAGCCGGGAAACAGCACGAACCGCCCCTCGTCGTTGTGCGTCCGCGTAGCCTCGGTCACCATGGCCCACTGCCGGTCGAGACGGTCCTGCGGCTTCCAGCGTTCGGTGCGGAACCCCGTCTTGCCTTCGGGGTTGAGCCCCGGCTTGTACGGGGCGAGTTCCGGCGTATAGTACGCCATGGTCATGAAATCAAGGTGGTCACGCGCCGTGGCGCAGACCCGGCCGACATCGATGTCGCGGTACGGGGCGACGAAGATATTGTGGTGCGTGTCGCCCCAGTAGAGATGGTTCGCAGGCTGTGTCATTCCACCCCCCGGTACGGGAGGCTGGGCACAAGGCCCTATCCCCCCAGGTACCTGTCGATACACGCCGCCGCCTGGCGGCCGTGCCAGATCGCCCGTACCACCAGCGAGGCCCCCGTGCCGGCGTCACCCGCGGCAAATATACCCGGTACGCTGCTCGCGTAGCACTCGTCGATTTTCACGTTCCCGCGCTCGTCGGTCGCTACACCCATGTCTTCGAGGATCCGGCTGTGCTGCACATGCAGGAATCCCATGCTGAGCAGCACCAGGTCCACCTTGAGCGTGAACTCCGTGCCGGGCACCTCAATCGGCCGCATCCCCTTCGAGGTCTTCTCCCACCTCACCTCCGCGCACACCGCTTGCTCCACCCGCACGCCCCGACCGCGGAACTGCTTGGTGGTAACCGACCAGCGTCGCTCACAGCCTTCCTCGTGCGACGAGGAGGTACGCAGGATCGAGGGCCAGTACGGCCACTCTGGGTTCCAGGGCTCCTTCCAGTCGAGCGGCCGGGGCATGATCTCGAACTGGTTGACGGTCCTGGCGCCCTGGCGGTTGGCGGTCCCGACACAGTCACTGCCGGTGTCGCCGCCCCCGATGATGAGTACGTTCTTGCCCCCTGCCCACAGCATGCCTTCGCGCTCTATCTCGCCGCCCACATACCGGTTGGACTGTGTCAGGTATTCCATGGCGAAGTGGATACCCTCGTAGCCGCGTCCCGGTAAGTGCTGATCGCGCGGCTCCCCCGCTCCCAGAGTCAACAGCACCGCTTCATGCTTG
>CAZJJT010000734.1:0-2471 GCA_964546395.1 uncultured Fibrobacterota bacterium | reverse complement strand
AAGACGCCAGCAGGCTGATCCTGTCAATGTCGAGCCCGGAGCCAAGCACGGCAGCCACCGCACTACCCGGGATACGTACGAGCCCATGGTGATCCACGCTTCCCTCGTTCCACCCGGAGCGTTCGACCACGAAGCGACCCAGCGGGCCGTCAAGCGAGAGCGGCGTCTCACCGGCCAGCTGCTTGCGGAGGGTACGTGACGGTGACGGCGAGGCCCAGTAGCGGGCGATATCGTAATTCACCAGCATTCGCGTAAGCACAGGGGTAAATGCGCTCGTGGCGAGTGTCGCGGTAGGCGCCGGCGTTCCCGCGTTGACAGTGACCACCACGCGTGCCCGCCGCAGCACCTGCATCGCACCACCATCGGCACCGGGCAGGAACGGTCTGAGCACGAACCAGACGCTCTTGAGCTGCCCGAGAGCCAGCTCCTGCGGCTGAGAGATCCACGGCTGCGCAAACGTCGCTACCGCTCTCCCTTCGAACGAGGCCGGTCTTTCGGCCATCGCCAGCGGGCTGCTCAGCCGCACGACAGCGACGTCGACAGGCTCCACCACGGCACGCGCACTCCCGTAGGGAGGCACCCCGACATAGAACGTATGGGAAGGGACAATCGGCTGCCCACTATCACCGGTTTCACCGTTGGCCTGCGCGGTGGATACGATACTTCGCCGCTGGCCGTCGCGGACCGCAGTAATGACTGTGTAGTCGCTCAAGTCCCAGTCGAGGACCACATGCGAGGGCGAACTCTCCACAACACGGATACCCGCACGGGCGAAGAGCGCACAGCAAAGCATCACAGCGAGTATCGCACGTTGCACATTGCCCATCGGCAGCACCCACGCAGCGTTGAGGAGAGCGTATCACGGCTGTTCCGAGGCGGTTAGCAGCCACATGCAAAATACGTTCAGTCGGTACCGAAATTGCCGCATCACCACAGAGAACGGGTCCCGGGCGCGACGCGCCCGGGACCCGTTCCATCTCCGGAGCACCCGCAGAACCTACTTCGCCAGCTTCGCTGCCCTGCGCAACGCCGCCACCATATCGGTCCGCTCCCAGGTGAACGCCTTCAACGGACGGCCGAAGTGCCCGTGGCGAGCGGTTTCGCGGTAGATGGGCCGACGCAGGTTGAGGCGCTTCAGGATTGCCGCAGGACGCAGGTCAAACACCTGCTGGATGATCTTCTCGATTCTGTCGTCGGGGAGCACACCAGTCCCGCTGGTTTCCACATGTACCGAGACGGGTTCAGCCACGCCGATCGCGTAGGCAATCTGCAGCTCGCACTTCCTGGCCAGTCCAGCCGCCACGATATTTTTGGCGACCCAGCGTGCCGCGTACGCGCCGCTTCGGTCGACCTTCGTAGGATCCTTTCCCGAGAACGCTCCGCCGCCGTGGGCGCCGTATCCGCCGTAGCTGTCGACGATGATCTTGCGGCCGGTTACACCCGTGTCGCCGGCGGGCCCGCCCAGCACGAACCTTCCCGTCGGATTGACATGGTACACCGTCTTCTTGTCGAGCATCCGAGCCGGGATAACCTTCTTGACTATCTTCTCGATTATGTCCCGTCGGATGGTTGCGTACTTCGCGTCGGGGTCGTGCTGCGTGGAGATTACCACCGTATGCACACGCACGGGCTTGCTGCCGTTGTACTCGATAGTCACCTGTGACTTCGAATCGGGCCGGAGGTACTTGATGCGGCCGGTCTCACGCGCCTTGGTGAGTTCCTCCACCAGTCGGTGCGCGTAGTGGATGGCCAGGGGCATGTACTCCTTGTCTTCGTCACATGCATACCCGAACATCATGCCCTGGTCGCCCGCGCCCTGCTCGGCGTGCAGGCCCTGGCCCGCGCTGACTCCCTGCGATATGTCGGGCGACTGCCGATGTATCGAGACCAGCACACCGCAGCTCTCCGCATCGAATCCCAAGGCCGGGTCGGTGTAGCCGATCTCGGCAATCGTCTTGCGTACCAGTGTCTGGATATCGATGTTCGCCTTCGTGGTCACTTCACCGGCAACCACCACCAGCCCCGTGCTGACCAGCGTCTCGATGGCCACGCGTGACATCGGATCCTTCGCCAGCATCGCATCGAGAATTGCGTCCGCAATCTGGTCGCACACCTTGTCCGGATGGCCCTGGGACACGCTCTCGGAAGTAAACAGCCGTTTCATCGCTCCTCCTGGATTGTACTGTTGCTGATACGGACGGCGTAATATACTCGCTGACGGTGAACGCTCAGGTACCGCGCGTACGCTCACGCACGTACTCCTCGTAGACGTCGAGGATCGGTCGATTCTGTTCGCGCGCAAGGCCCGCGATGTCTTCGTACTCCGGCTTGCGGAACGAATCGGGACCACTGCCGCAGCGCTTCTCGTACACAGTGACACCACCCAGCGACACTGCAGCCTGTTCCCGCTGCGCCGTCGTGCGCCGCATCTCCTGCCAATCGCCCCGCGACTCGTCCGGCTGCAGGCGGTC
>CAZJJT010000733.1:1501-2475 GCA_964546395.1 uncultured Fibrobacterota bacterium | reverse complement strand
TGGCAGAGGCAGTCACCCCCACCGCTACTGAGTTTCAGCACGCCCAGGCAGTCAAGCGTGCGCTGGATGAGGAGGTGCACCCGGAGTTGGAGCGCCTTGAGCAACGCGCGAAGGAAGGCGCCTACAGCAGCGAAGAGCAAGTGCGCAACGAGGCTAACAAGCTGTTCTCGAAGAGCCAGGAGCACCTTATTCGGCTGTACGACTCCTACGAATCATCGCTACGGGAACGGGCAGCGCGTTCTCGGGCCTTGGCGCGCCTCTCGCCTTGCGCGGTCTTCCAGTTTGCCACCGAATCTCTCTGCGAGACCGGCCCGGCCCGAACGGAGCGGTTCCTGGACGATGCCCGCACATTCTCGGCAGTCTATGACGCATACGTGCGGGGCAAAGTGGGCCAGCTTGTGCCTACATCCGGGTGGAGCTTCAGCACGGACGTGCAGGTCAACGGGAAGACCGTTGTCATCCGTTCGCCATCGCCGCCAGGCTACGATGGTGACATGTCTGACTTCCCGCAGTTCACCGAGACTGCGCCCACTGTCGGCGACAGCTTCCGCAACGCCCTCCCAGACTTGCTCGGCCTGTTGGCCTGGAACGTGGTCCTCGCACTGCTTGCGGGTTGGGCCATGCTTAGGGCAGACGTACGGTAACACCCGCCCCTGCGGGACCAACCCTCCTGCGTGGCAGCCATCTGCTGGGGTCCCGTGGGGGTGTGGGTGTTGCACAAACGCGGAACATTCCCCACGCCACCACGGGGCCTTAGGCTGCCCCGATCTGGTCCACCCGCACCATATAGCGGTTGGGCATGCCTCCCTGCATCACGAGGCGGTGGACTGCGACATGCACCTTGAGCCCGCACTGGCGGTAGAACGCAACCACTGCGGATTCGTAGCTGTCTTGCTCGTCCTCGTTCCGCTTGAGCGCCCTCTCGTCCCAGTCAGGGACTAGCCGCTGCTGTGCGTAGGACCAATCGGCAATGC
>CAZJJT010000733.1:0-1491 GCA_964546395.1 uncultured Fibrobacterota bacterium | reverse complement strand
GGTGTGCCCAGCCGGTCGTCTCGGGTGTTACCAGTCGCCGCGGAGTCTGGTTGGGAATGAAGTACTCGAACTTGTAGAATGCGTCCGTACAGAACGAATCCTCGCATTCTCCCAGTCGCCCCCTACCGCACCTTCCCAAACACCCAGCAGTCGCACGGCTCATCCGAGATATTGGGGAACACGCAGAGCCGCGCATGTTTGCCCTCACGCGCCATGCCGGCCCGCTCCATGACCCAGACGGAAGCCGCATGGTCAGCGTGGCACACGCCCTCGACACGATAGATACCAGGCTGCGAGAGGGCCCAGTCCAGGACTGCCTTGAGCGCCTCGGTAGCGTAGCCGTTGCCCCAGTGCTCCCGCGCCAGCAGGTACCCCACATTCACCGAGTGCCCCTCCGGGCGAACGTTGATGCTGCCAATGGGAGCTTCGGAGCCTCTGGGGCATGCGAACCATGTGAAGTTCGTCCCCTCGTCCCACTGGCCAAGGACGTATGACACGAACCGCTCTGAGTCCTCAACCTTCGTGTGCGGAGTCCACCCCAGGTAGCGGCAGACTTCAGGGTCCTGCGTCCATCCCGCAAACACAGCGGGGCCGTCGCCAGGTCTGGGCTTGCGGAGTGTGAGCCGTTCGGTGTACAGTGTGTCTGCCGGGCGCATACGTACACAATATCGGCAATGCCGCGGCAAACCGCAACTGGCCCCGCGTCGCGCTACTCGAACACTTCCTCCTCCAGTATGCGGAGGAACTCGAGCGCGTGTACGGGACTACCCATTGCATCGCCCTGGGCAAGCCCCAGCATGCGTGCAGTGCCTGCCAACGGGTCGTATTCCAGGCCGCCAATGATGGTGTCCTGCAGGTCGAAGAGCATTCCAGAAGGCTTGTTCATACTGTCACAGCTCCATCCGCCCGCGAGGCCCTGCTGGCTCGGCCGGTTGGGGCTTCCACGAGTGCGGCTTGGTCAACTGGTCACGCACCACTTCCTCGATGTACTCCGCACCCAGGAACTCGAACATCTCCTTCACCCGGGGCGACACAGCGGTAACGTCCTCGTACGAGATCCAGAAGGAGTTCGGCAACCGACCGTGTTGTTCGCGGAACCTGGCGAACAGGTCTTCGAGGTTCTCGACCTGCAGGTGCTTGGGCCACTCACGCTGACCGGCCGACACCGCGATCTTCTCGGGGTCGCGCACATTGAACACGAATGCCGGGTTGGGGAAGATAAGGGCCAGGAAGTCAAGGAATTCACCCAGGTTCTCTCGAACCTCGCCGTTGCGGTACCGCACTTCCTTGAACCCGTAGCAGTCTATCGCGTCCTCGGCGAACTCACCGGCGAAGATCAGCTTCTTCATCATGGCGCGAGTGGTCTCGAGGAAGTACGCCGGGTCCATGAGCTCGGAGCCGTACCACGGGTGTTGCGGTGTACCGGCCAGCTCCGGAGCCACCTTCCGCTTGTTCAACCCGAACAGCAGTGACTTGTATGCTTGGAACAGG
>CAZJJT010000732.1:0-2477 GCA_964546395.1 uncultured Fibrobacterota bacterium | reverse complement strand
GGTGGTGTCTATAGTTGTGTGTAATTTGTTTCAGGGGCAGGTTGTGGTTGGGTGTGTTCATGGTGGTTAGGCTGCTTGGGCCAGTTGCGTGTGTTTGTCGGGTTTGACGTGGTGAGCTCGGGCGTTATAGGCGCAGCAGACCGCCAGGCTCAGTCGCCCGGCCGTGCCCGCGTTGGGCAGGCACCCGATGGGGCGCAGCCGGCGCCGCAGTTCAACGAACACGCGCTCGATGCCGTTGGTGGTGCGCAGCGCGCGCCACAAGCCAGGGTCGCAACCAAAGAACGCCAACAGCTCGTCGAGGGCGCCCTCGATCTTGGCCACCGCTTTGGGCACGAGGCGCCCGTAGCGGCGCTTGAAGTCTTTGAACTTGTCGATGGCCGCGCGCCGCGACGGGGCTTTGTAGATCGCGCGCGCCGCCTCGCCCACCTGGGGGGCCAGCCGCTTGGGACAGGCGCCGACGACGTTACGCATCATGTGCGCCCAGCACCGCTGATGCGGCGTCAGCGGAAAGACCACATCGAGCGCCTTGCGCAGTCCGCTGCCGCCGTCGGTGGCAATCAGCCCGATCTGCTCCTCGTGCAGCCCGCGGCTCCACAGCGAGGTGAGGAACCGCGTCCAAGCCGCCTCCGACTCGCTGGGGGCCAGCCGGAAGTCGATCACCTCACGCTGCCCGTGCTCGTCGATGCCGTAGCCCACCAGCAGCGGAACGCGCTCGGCACCCTGAGCCTTCTTGATCGGCAGATAAACCCCGTCGAGCATCACGCACAGATAACGCGTGTCGATCGGGCGGGCCTGAAAGCGGCGCAGCTCGGCATCCAGCGCGCGGGTCACACGCGACACCGTCGAGGCACTCACGCCCGAGCCACACAGCACCTGGAGCAAAACGCCCACCTCGCGCGTGCTGACGCCTTTGAGGTACATGTGCCGAATGCCCTCGTCGAGCTCGGGGGCCACTTGCTTGAATCGCGGCAGCACCGTGGAGCGAAAGTGGCCCGTGCGCGGGCGCGGTACCTTGAGCCGCAGCACTCCAGCCTTAGCGCGCAGCGTGCGCTTGTAGAAACCGTTGCGCCAATCGCGGCGCTCGGGAGCACGCTCGTACCAGGTCGCGCGACAGTGGGCGTCCATCTCATCATCGAGCAGCTCGTTGAGCAGTCGCTCGAGCATCTGGCGGCCGATCTCCGTCGGCTCGTCGCAGACAAGACGCTTGCACTCGTTCATCAGATGGGGGTAGTCTCCAAACAGAGCGATCAACGTTCTGGACATGGGTGTGTCCTCCTCTGGTTTAGGTAGTGCTGGCCACGAGGTCACACCCATTCCTATACCTGCCCTCCGAGAAATTACACACTCTTTGGTACACCACCGACCAGACGCGGCCCAAGACCACGCTTCCGAGACTTGTCGGGTCGGTGGCCCAGACCTGCGGGGTTTGGGTGGGAGGGGTGTTGGGTCAGCGGCCGAGTCAAGGCAAGGGGTCCGGAGCCAGCTCCAACTGGGGGCTTGGCCCCCGACCCTTGCTTGGTTTCGGGGTAGCGCGCCTTGTCTGTGCGTCCCGTTGGCATCTCCGACCGTCCGGTGATTGGACAGGTGCCTGGAAGAGTCCCGTCGGCGTTGTTCGGCCCGGCTTGCGGTGGAGTGTCAGTGCGGCTACAATGCCGTTTTCACAGGGACGGGTCTGAGCATGAGTTCAGTGGACACGAACGAGATGGCCGGTTCGACGCCTGATGCCCCGCTTGAAGAGCGGGCGTTGGGCCGGCGTGGGATTACGCGCGCGGCGACGGTGTTTGGGGCGGGGACGGCGGCGAGCCGGGTGTTGGGGCTGGTGCGCGACATGCTCGCTGCTACCATCTTTGGCACGTCGCTGG
This sequence comes from uncultured Fibrobacterota bacterium, assembly GCA_964546395.1. Classification (GTDB taxonomy): domain Bacteria; phylum Fibrobacterota; class Chitinivibrionia; order Chitinivibrionales; family CAZJJT01; genus CAZJJT01. The sequence continues at coordinate 615 of CAZJJT010000732.1, read as the reverse complement.
CCTGGTCGGCGTTCGTGCTCGTGTTCGCTATTCCGAATCTCTTCCGGCGGCTGTTTGCCGAGGGGGCACTGGCGGGCGCCTTCGTGCCGGTCTTTGCCGAGCAGTTGAAGAACAAAGGGCGCGAGTCGGCGCTTCGGCTGGCGCGGACGGTCGCGACGGCCATCGGCCTGATCCTGCTCGGGGTCATTGTCGTGGGTTGGGTTGCGTTCGGCGTGCTCGATCTGGCGTTCGACACGGCGAAGGTCAACTTGATCGCTCGTCTCGGCAGTATTGTGCTGCCGTACGTGTTCTTCATCTGCCTGGCCGGATTCGGCATGGCGGTGCTCAACTCGTTCAATCACTTCGCCGTGCCGGCGCTCTCGCCCGTCCTGCTCAACGTGATTTTTATCGTGGCGTTGACCGTCTTCGTGCCGCTTTTCGGTGGGGCGCATCAGTCCGGCATTTATGCGGTGGCGCTCGCCGTCATTGTCGGTGGCGTCGTGCAGCTCGGTGTTCAGGTGCCCGTGCTGCGCCGCTTTGGGTTTGTCTATAAGCCGTTGCTCGAGTGGCGCAATCCCGCGTTCCGGCGTGTGCTGGTGCTGTTCCTGCCGCGGCTGGTCGGGTTGGCCGTCGTGC
>CAZJJT010000731.1:1616-2507 GCA_964546395.1 uncultured Fibrobacterota bacterium | reverse complement strand
ATCTCCTTGGTAGAAGGCTTGCCAGGAAAATACTTGCGCGCAGGCTATATTGTATGGTTATTTCTGTATCATGATACTAGTTGATCGCCCATTTCTTGTCAACGCCAGCGCGCAGGACAAGGCGTTCCGTTTCCTTCGATTCTCTACCACTTCTCCGAACTCCTGTCCCACGGCAAGAACCGCGTGTGATCCTACCCAGACTGAGCCGCGATCTGGCACAGTTCGTCAGCAGTGCCCTGCCAAAGGACCCGATACACCCGGGTGTAGTGCTTCTTCCCTATTCGTGACATTCGTGAGATTCGTGGCCGGCTTTTGCGCTATTGCAGGCCTGCGGTGGTGCGCCGAGGCAGGTCAGGTCGTGCGCTTCTCGATGATCCGTGCCCGCACGGGGATGAGGCGTCCCTCGCCGCCACTGTCGGCATGGCCAACCACGAGGCTTCGTGTCAGGACTCGTGCAAGGTGTTCGTGGTCGACTTCGCAGCGGGAAATCCCATAGTGGTAGTACCCCGGATCGTTGTCCAGACTGAGCACCCCGGGACGGCGGCGGGGGGGGTGCATGCGGTTGAGTATGTCAAGTACCTGGACCGCGTCGCCATCACGCTGGAACACGCAGAGCGCGGTTGCATCGAGGCCGGCCACGCGCCGTGAATCGGGAGCGCAAACCTCCAGCAGTCCCGTAAACTCCTCCAGGGTCCGCACATGCGCGGCGCTTGCGATCTTCTCGCCGAGGTCTCCCTGTTCGGCACAGAAGCCGTGGAAACGGTCGATCTGCGCGCCCGAGAGGCAGACACACAGCTTCGTGTGACACCCAGCCTTCTCGAGTGCTCGTCTCAGCAGGGCCGCATCGAAGAACTCCCCCACCCTGACACCCGCGTTGCCCGACAGGAAGAC
>CAZJJT010000731.1:0-1606 GCA_964546395.1 uncultured Fibrobacterota bacterium | reverse complement strand
CGTGCTCTGCCGCCGGTGAACGAACTGTGCCAACGCGCGGAACTGGGAGCGCACGCTTTCCGGCCGGAGCAGAATCCGGTGCGGGAGCGGGATCTTTTCCGACCAGATTCCCGCCGGCGAATCGATGACGATCCTGGTGTGCCTGGCCGACGGGATGCGCTTGAGCTTGGTAAGGAACGGTATCACATCACCGTGGAGCACTTCGGGCGTGACATGGTAGAAGAACAGGCCGAACGGCACCGAGGACTCCCGCTTGCACCTCCGCACGTAGGCGTCCAGATTCGCGGCGATCTCAAAGCTCAGCGTATACCCCGAACGCAGAAGCAGATCCTCCATACGGGCAATTGCCGGGGCAACCGCGATCTCGTTCTGGTCGCGAAGCGCTACGCGATCAAGTGGGGCAACGAGTACCATGACCACTGTGCGGTCCTTGACCGGACGGGTCAGCTGCGTGCCGTCACCAACCCAGCACCTGCGGCCCACTCTCGTCACAGCCCCTCGCACCTCCAACATCCTGTATGCGACCGAAACAGTACGCTCCCCGCACCGGAACCGCCGGGCAATCTCCTTGACCGGTGGCAGCGCATCACCATCACCCAGCTCTCCGGCCCGAATGAGATCGAGGATACGAAGACATAGGGCCTCGCTGGAGGTCGGACTGGATGCCGGAAAGGTCTCGTCATCAGGCAGTGATAGTTTCTTCTTCTGCACAAACGTGCCCGACCCCCGCACGCGCACAAGCCCCTCGGCCGACATGAGTATGCGGGCGACCGTGCGGCGGGACAGGTTAAACCGCTCACCCAACGTCCGATCAGAGGGCAACCGGGAACCGTGGGGTAGCGCCGAGAGTGTGCCATGGAGCCAGTCGCGGAGCGCATCGGCGAAGACCGAAGAAGAGTCCTGTGTACCCATGGCAATGGTCCCCGGGGAGAAAGCCTCAGCGTGCCAATTGCCCAACTTCGACAATGAAATATAGCAATTGAGAAGCTTGTCCCGCGTACGACACCGTACCTTCATAGGTAGTGGCTGTGCGAATCGCGGAGGTGTTCTCCGTTCCCGTTGCCCCCCTCCCCCCGGAGAGGACGGAGGCACCTCCCACCTTCGCAAGCCCCTGTGACATCATGCACGACACTTCGGGTCTGGGTGCACAGCCCAGGCCGGATGGGAGCCCACGATGAGAGCACACGCACGAACGAGCGGGCTGGTTGCATTGACATGTCTTTGTGGTGTCTTGCATGCCCAGACCGGGTGGACGGATCTGTCGGAGTACCTGGTAGTCAGTGATGGGACCCACGCGCTGGGCAGCAACCGCAGTCGACAGAACAATGCCCGCGACAAGGGAAGCAAGATTGTCTTCTTCAACCGCGAGACCGGTGACAATGCCAACGCTGATGTGTACTGGTGGGATGGGACGCAGCTGGTTGACCCCAAAGGGAGTGCCACCAATGCTGCCGGCCTTCTCTATGGGACCGACCCCCTTGTCCCAAACGAAGATGCGATTAAACCGTTCAAGTACCCGGTGGGTCTGGTGCATGGCGGTGACCTGCGACTCGTAAGCTGCGAGTACAAGTTCGCCTACGTTGCCGGTGGTTTCCCGGACTGGTTT
>CAZJJT010000730.1:0-2514 GCA_964546395.1 uncultured Fibrobacterota bacterium | reverse complement strand
CTGGCCTTCGTACACCGTGGTATCACGCGGTTGCTGCGTGACTGAGGGCGCGGTCGGCACGAGTGGCGCGCGTGCAGAGCCGTATACCTTGAGGTCGTAGCCTGATACATCCAGTATGCCCCGGGACTCGTAGTAATCTGCTCCACCCCACAGATAGAACCGGAATTCCACCGGACCGGTAGCGTTGTCGAGGCCAAGTACGTTGAAGGTCATGGGAGTGGTGCAGTAGTAGCATGTCGTCTGCTGCGTTTCCACCTCGTCCCCCGCCGAGAACCCGCTCATGCTCGACATCAACGTGATGTTGAGAACGCTGTTGTTCTGTGAATACGGAATGAAAGTGATCGAGGTGACACCCACAGTACACGCAGCTGTCGGTGCGAGCGTGAACGAGAAGTACTTGTCGTTGGCGATGGCATCCGCGAGTGACGTTTGGTCTTCATGGGAGGCCCAGAACCTCAAGCTTCCCAACGGTGCCATGCCTGCACCCCAGGACAGCTTGCCACTCGGGGAGTTGCTGGAGAGATTCACGGCAAGAGAGTCGGCGAACGATGAGTCTATCGGTGCGGTTTCTCCGTTGTTGAAGTCCCACAGCGCGATCGGGTAATGCGCCGCGGACACCCCCTGCGCCACCACGCTGCTCGCGGGGCGCTGGGTCTCGTAGCAGAGCCTCAAGTAGTCGGCCGAACGCGCCACTGTGTCAACACGTGCTTCGTCAAGGAACCCCTGGTAGCACTGGCTGTTGTTGTTTTCAGCCCCGAACCGCAGGGTCGCCCAACTCGTCGGGGCCAGCATGGTCCCATACACGGTATCCACTGTCGCGTTGTCCACGAGTGTGCCGTTCAGGTAGATGTTGAGGTCCGTGCCATCGCGCACACCCGCCAGGTGATACCAGGTATCCACGTTCGTACCGGTGTTGGCGATCTGCACGAAGTCGGTGCACTGAGCCGGGGTGTCCTCCTGCCACCTGAACTCGGGACGGTTCCCTCCCCAGTAGTTGAACCACAACTCGTAGCCGGCCCAGTTGCAGGGGACATTGTCTTCGACACGGTTGAACATGAGCGCCGAGCCGCCCTTCACGATCGGCGTGTTGAACCACACGGATGCGGTCATGTTGTTCGGCGGGTTGATCTCGGCGAGTCGTCCCAATTCGATACGATCCGGTATCCTGGGAGGAATCGCCAATGTATCATAGGAAGTGTCAAAGAACGCGCATCTCCCGATAAGGCCAGGAACACCAGTGCCACCCCCGCCCCCATCTCCGAAGTTGTACGGTGTCCCGATACTGCCGTGGCCTGTTGCGTCTCCCACCCCCGGCGTCCCGTCGCTCACCTGCTTCGCCAAGTGCCATACGCCCCCGAACCCGCCGTCGAGGCTGAACACCGCACTCCCGTCAGACGAGTCCGCGGCAGTCCCGTTCGCCCAGTACATGAAAAAGCGGTTGCCGGCGCTGTCACTGCCATTGACGGTCGGCATGCGGACCCAGATCTCCGCTGTGTCAAAGTCGCCGCTCACATCGACCCATCGCTCGATCTCGTACGACAGGTGCGTCCCGTCGTCGCCGGCGAACCTGATATCAGCACCAAGCGGGCTAATGTTCGCGAATCCATCGAAGTTGTCTGGGTTGAGCCTCAAGAGTACCGGAAAACCAGAAACCGTTCCGGCGATGTTCGCGCCCGAAGTCGTTGTGTTCAGCCACAGTGCCCGCCGGTACCCCCAGCCACCATAGTCTTCCTGACCATGCACCAGGCTCACCATAACCAGGACCACACTCAAGCCAAGCCCTGCATACCCACCTGCACGTCGCATACCGCCCCTCCCAGTGCTCTCACAGGAGACTCTGGCCCCCGTACATACAATAATATTGTACCTTCTTCTCGCCCAACAGGCAACCCACACGTCGAAGCAGGGCACAAGCCGGTGTCGGAACCCTGTCAGCAGTGCTCAATCACGCGTATCCCCTCACCCGGGTCGGTGAACCGGACCACGCGCACGCCCTCCTCGGGCAACTCCCCCGCAACCAGATCGGCCCACTCAATCAGGCAGACCCCTCCCCCGGCAAGGTACTCCGCGAAGCCTATTTCGTGAAGCTCCGAAGGGTCGGAGAGACGGTAGAAGTCAAAATGGTACACCGGAAACCGCGGGGTTTCGTACACGTTGACGATGGTGAACGAAGGGCTCCGCACGGACGCCTCAGGCGCGAGCGCCGCAACGAACCCCCGCACGAATTCCGTCTTGCCCGCCCCCAGTTCACCCACCAGCGCGTAGATGTCGCCGGGCACGGCCACGGCCGCAACCCGCGCGCCCTCCGCGCGGGTTGCCTCGACTGAGCGTGTCTCTACGGTACGTGATGTCACGGAACGCTACACCCGCGGGGTCAGTATCGCCAGCGGCGCAATCATCTCTTCCATCGAGATTCCGCCGTAACAGAACGTGGTCTGCGTGCCGGCCGGCCGCCCATCCCTGTCCTGCGGCTCCTCAAAGCAGTAGTTCTCGATCGCCAGCAGGCAAATCGTG
>CAZJJT010000729.1:0-2515 GCA_964546395.1 uncultured Fibrobacterota bacterium | reverse complement strand
TCGTCTGCGTGCGCAGTGCCGCACGACGCCAGCGGTATCCTGCCCCTGCCGCGAGTACCAACAGCGCCAGAACCACGACAACCTGCAAGACAGCGCCGGACTTCTTCGCGTCCGCCGCCACATGCGTCGACGGCAACGCGATGGCGTCTCGACGGGTGAGCGTGAGGAACACGACCACGCCGAGGATTGCCGTGATGAATGCCGCCGTGGTGACTGACGCGCCAAGCCCGAGGCCACCGTTCGCTGCGTTCTGGGAAAGGTAGTCTCCAAGAGAGGCACCCAGGGGACGAGTCAGGATATAGGCGATCCAGAATGCCAGGACAGCATCCAGCTTGAGGCGCCACGCGACCGTTGTCGCCACGATGACCGCGCACACGATGACACCAGTTACGAGGTATCCCAGACCGAGACTCTCGGCCATCAGGTCGCCCGCTGCTGTTCCTAGTGCAAATGTAAAGAGGATGGCCAGCCAGTAGAACGACTCCCGTCGCCTGGTGAAAATGGAGTGGATCGAGAGCGTCTTCTCCCGCGCGAACCACACCGTGAAGGTGGCGCCCAGAGCAATACAGAAGAGGGCTGTGCTCACCTCGAGGGGTACGCCAAGGCTGTCGGTCAGGATATCGGTCACGAGTGTGCCGAACACGCTGATGAGAACGACCGCCAACCAGTACAGCCATGGAACGTACCGCTGTGCCCTGAACTGGAGGAAGAGTACGGCGACCAGACAGACCCCCATCGCGACAGAAGTCCCCGTCAGACCAAGGCCAAGGTTGACGTTCATGAAATCGGAAGCGGTCTCGCCGACGGTGGTGCACAGGACCTTGATGACCCAGAAGTAGACGGTCACCTCAGGAACTCTGCACAACATCCCATCGCGCGAGACCGTCACCGAATCTGGCCCCGGCGGAGAAGCGGACAGCTGATTAACCTGACTCATGGCGTCACTCTCCCATTCCCTACCGCGTCCTGCTCACGGGTTGCGGACGCGTGTCGTTCACGTCCGTCCCGCGAGCGCCCCATCCTGCTGCCTACACATCACGAGCAGCTGCTCAGTCATCCCCGTCTTCGTCGTCCTCCCCCTCCTCGTGCTCACCCTTGTCGTCGTCCTCGTCATCGCCTGCCTTCTTCTCTATCACCGCTCCGTCAGCACCCAGCACCACCTCTATTCTGCCCGACAGATCCACCTCGTAGAGCGTTGTGCCGCCCTTCTGCACCTTCTCCGCTTCCTTCACCTTCTGCCCTGCAAACTGCTTCTCGAGTGTGGCACGTACCGCTGCCGGAAGCTCTGACACAGCGATCTCCACGTCGGTCTCGAGTATCTCGCCCGATGCGTTCAGGGTAACGTCGGTCTGCAGCTTGCCAATCTTGAACTCCGCCTCGAAATCGCCCGACTTCTTCTTCTCCCACTCCACCCGCGTTGCGTTGGGGTACGCCTTCTTCAGCGCGTCCTTGACCACGGCTGGGACACTCACTTCGCCCGCATCTTCCGCCATTGCGGCAGATGCCAGCATCCCTGCTACAAGCATCAGCGCGACTCTCATACCACCGCCTCCTGTTTGGGTTTGCCGGGCGCGCACGGGGCGCCCACTACCCCTAATGGTACTTACGGATTCTGGCGAAAGTCTGTGCGCGACGCAGCTCAGAACTGCCAGGTCAACCCGACAACCGGCACTATCCCCAGCCAGGTGGCATCGTCTCTGAAATACTCGTACCCCCCCTGGCCATCGGGCACCAACTGCTCCCTGTCGTTGGTGACATCCAGGTCGAACTTCCGGACATTCTCCCTGTTGTACAGGTTGATGATGTGCGCGTAGATACCGATGGTGCTGCGCTTCAGGAAGAAGTACCGCGAGATGCGCAGTCCCATCGAGTGGTACGCGGGGAAACGTTCACCACGGAACTCGTTGTGTTCAGCATGGAAGAACAGGTTGCCATTGGGAAGTGTGTCGAAATCGTACGTGTACGTGGTCATCGGCCACCCCGAGTGATACTGCCATGATAAATTGGCATGCCACTTCCTGTTCGGCCTGAAGTTGATGTCCGCGTATACAGTATGCCGCTGGTCGGTGGTACGGGGAATGGTGCCCGTGTTCTCCACCAGCGCCCCGTCGAACTCGAGGCTCTTCACGTTCTCTTCCGACCACGCCAGCGCGTAGCTCAGCCAGAACGAGAACATCTTGTGCTCATCGTATTTCAGGAAGCACTCCAGTCCCTTGGCCGTTGCGCTGCTCCTGTTGATCTTGACCACGTCGTTCCGTGATTCGGGGAACACCTCCCAGGGGTCCCTGAGGTTCTCGTAGTACGGGCTCAGGTGGGTGATGTCCTTGTAGTACCCCTCAAGGCGGACGTTGAGTCCACGGCCAAACACCTTCAGCAGGTGTTCGAAACCGACGACGTAGTGCTGGGCCAGTTCGGATTCGCTGAACTCCGTGCCACCGAAGTTGACCCCGAGGTCGTTGACAGGTTGAGGCTGGTAGTAGTACCCCCAGGCTGCACGCAGCACACTGTTCGGGGC
>CAZJJT010000728.1:0-2521 GCA_964546395.1 uncultured Fibrobacterota bacterium | reverse complement strand
AGCGAGACGGGCGTGGTCCCGTGGTGGTGGATGGGTTCGTGGATGTGCGGGCGACCACTGCTTCTCCGAGAGGAGCAGCACCATAGCCGCTGCCGAACCACTGCGGCCCGGTGGATGCGGCGACGTGCGGGTCTGACTCGCGCTATCTGGCCAGCAGAAGTATGCTTGTGGTGCGGGTATCTTCGGTACGCACCACATGCAACTGTCTTGCCATGGTGCGTGCTGCAGCGGTTGGGTCGGCGGACACGCCCGCGCTTCGTCCGCGCAGGTCGAACAGCCGCACTCGTAAATCCAGTTGTGCTGCCGGCAACACGAGCGCAGCGGCCTTCGGACCGACAGTTGCGGTTGTCACGGCAGAGTCAAGCAAGAGCGATGCCAGCGGGATATCGTTGAGAGTCGCTGTCCCCGGTGTTATCCACTGCACCTGGGTGTACCGCGCGGTCTCACGCACGTACAGCGCATACTCAAACCGGTGAAAGCCGGGCGAGAGTGTGACCGTGTCGGTGCGTTCACTCCAGCTCTGTGTGTCGTCGCCACCATTCGTGATCACGCGGTCGTCCACAGTGACAGTCGCACTATACTCGGCGCCGTTGCGAAACGAGTATACGCCTGGCTCATCGATCCGCAACCAGCAATGGAACCTCACCGCGTAGTTCCCGATTGTCTCGCGGAACAGAGGGCGGAGCCGGTCGAAGATGCCCACCTTGAGCGGCTGCAGGTTCTGGTACGAGTTGACACTGTGCAGCGTGTCGCTTTCGTGATACTCGTAGTCCACCCCGTTCAGCGGCCGGGGGCAGACCCGGAGCGAGACCTGTCGGGAGCCCGTGCGTGCCTGGGCGTCGGTGGCGCGCAGGGTGAAGGTGTACGTTCCCACCTGTGTCGGGATACCGTAGAGCCTGCCTGTGCCCGGCATCTTCTCGACGATACTCCGCCCATCGGCGAGCGCCAGGCCGGGGGGAAGGGCGGTGGCAGATGACCACATCACCGTGTCGTAGCCGTTGGCGGATTTGAGTGCCATACGGTAGGTGCATCCCACGATGGCGGAATCGAGGACCGATGTGAGGACCTCAGGGGCAGGTGCGCTCGAGACGGTGATCGTGCGCGTGATACTCGCAGTGGGGGTGGTGACATCTTGGTCATCGGCCGAGAGGGTGAAGGTGTACGTGCCAGTCGCGGTCGGCCTGCCTGTCAGGGCATGCAGTGAGTCATCGAGGGTGATGCCTGGCGGGAGAGCACCTGAACTCACCGTGAGTCTTACGTGGGGCCGCGTGACCCCGAAACCGGCTTCGTAGAGCACGTGGTCATACGCCGGTGGGAGCGTGTCGTAGGCGATGATCCCGAGTGCAGCAGAAACACCCGACAGTGAGTGCCCGAACACTGCAGCGCGTACCGACTGCTGGATTTGCGTGACCACAGCGGCGTCAATCGCGTCGTACTGCGAAGGGACCGGCAACCCGACCGGGTCCTCTTTGTAGAGTGTCGCGTAGAAGGTGCAGGCCTGCAGATACTGGCCGGTCTTGTTCATATGGTTGTCCTCTGCCAGCAGATCCCATGCACTGGCGAACCCAGGCACCACCCCCTGCGCGCAGCGGTCATTGAACTCTTCCATGGCGTGCACGACCGGCACCATCAGCACGGGCTTGCGCGACCGGTGGTACCGGCGCATCTCGAGGGTGATCGCCTCGAAGTACTGCTTGGAGCAGTCTCTGTTGAGTGTCCCGGTGGTGCGAGTGTTCACAACCGTGTCGAACCCGGCGGCATCCTTCGTGAACCCATCGGGGATGAGCGTCGGCAGTGGGTGGAACGCGAACATATGGATCTGGGTGAACGGGCTCGAGTACTGCGCCATTGCCAGGATGAGGTTGGCGTAGGTGGTATCGATCTTGAGATTTATCGATGGCGTCAGCACGATGGCGTCCCACGGGTTGTTGGGCAGGGCCATCGCAATGGGACCGCCCTGGCGCCATTCGAAGACGCCTGCGGAGGCGTTCTCGTACAGGATCTTCAGCGACGCACCCGGGATCATGCTCCGGTTCCAGACATGCTCGTAGCCTTGTGATTCGGCAAGGTCGCGGAACCCGGTCCAGTTCACGCCGTCGATTGCACTGTGCCCGATGACCTCGAGTCGGAGCGCGCGCGTCGGTTGTGCAAGCACGGTGAGTACGAGCGGCAGAGCAACAAGGTGACGGATGGACATGGGCGTTTCCTCCAGCGGAGTTGGTGCAGGTGCGCTGCCTGTCGCGACCTGCTGTTCCCCAAAGGTAGGGGTGAGCAGGGGTGTGCCGCAGTGTCCTGTCTGGTACACGGTGTATATATTGATATGCAGATATAGAAAGGGCCCCAGGTGGATACCCCAGCTCTCGACAAGGCGATCCGGTTCGTCCGAGTCCGGGTGGACGAGTGCAAAGCCGGCGGAAGAAGACAACTGCCTCCGGTTCGGCGGCTGTGCCAGGAGTCCGGCGTCTCCTATGTCACCATGGTGAAGGCAGTGCGTGTCCTGGCATCGAAGGGTGAGTTGGTG
>CAZJJT010000727.1:0-2524 GCA_964546395.1 uncultured Fibrobacterota bacterium | reverse complement strand
GATGCACCGATTCCCGATGGCGTGCCGTAGTACACAAAGGCCCCACCTTCCTGCGTCTGACCGTTGCCGTAGTTCATTGCCCCCACAATCACGTCGGCGTAGCCATCACCATTGATGTCGCCGGCCCCGCTCACGGAGTAGCCGAAATAGGCGTAGTTCTGGTTCACTCCCCACTCTATGTCCCTCCCAGCGACAACCCCTGTGTCGCTGCCGAGGTGTACGCCGGCCCATCCCTGCTGTGTGTAGAGGTTGCTACCCAGGGGGGCGCCGCCGATGATGTCTGCGTAGCCGTCGCCGTTGATGTCGCCGGCCCCGCTCACGCTGGTGCCGAATTGGGCGCCGGCACTGCCGCCTCTCAGCAATTCGGCATAGGCACCGGCTACTCCTCCGGCGCTCCCGTGGAACACAAACATCGCACCTTCGTCGGTCAAGAGCTGATCGTAGAGATTCGCTCCCACGACAACGTCGCCGTACCCATCGCCGTTCACATCCCCTGCGCCGCTCACGCTACTGCCAAAACCGGCGCTGGCTTGGTTGGATTCGAGCCGCACTGCATAGGCACTCGACACGCGCGACAGGCCTCCATGATATACAAACGCCGCACCTTCATCGGTCTGTCCGTTGTCATAGGTAATGGCGCCGACGACAACATCACTGAACCCGTCGCCATTGACGTCTCCCGCGTTGCGCACACTGCAGCCGAACAGTGCACTGGCCTGATTGGATTCGAGCGTCACCGCAGGGGTGGCCGACAGCCCGGACGGGCCACCATGGTAGACAAATGCCGCACCCTCATTACTCTGGCCGGCATCGTAGAGCTCGGCTCCCACGATGACGTCAGCATAGCCATCGCGGTTGACATCCCCGGCACCGCTCACGGCGCACCCGAAGTGCGCGTTCGCCTGATTGCATTCAAGCATCCTGGCATACGTGGTGGAAATCCCCGAGGAACTGCCATGGAACACGAATGCCGCACCCTCATCAGTCTGTCCATTGTCGTACTGGTAGGCACTCACAACCACATCCCCGTAGCCGTCTCCGTTGACATCTCCCGCACCGCTCACGCTGCAGCCGAAGTATGCGCTGGCCTGGTTGGCCTCCAGTGTGGTTGATGCTGTCGTGGAGAGTGGGTCCACGGTGACCGGGTACACGGCCTGCGCATCATTGACCACAAGTTCTATCCTTCGCCCGCCGTCGAGCACTTCCATCCCGGCAGGAAGGCTGGCACCAGTAGCGTCCCAGACCTTCAAATCCTTGTACCACACGCGGTTCTGGTGTACTCCCAGGTGATCGTCCCACTCGGAGAGCACCGCATCGCGCTCTCCCTTCCTTATGGCCAGCAGCGAGCCGGAAACGTCCAGCCGGACGCGAAGCGAGCCGCTACCATTGGGTTTGGTGCGTACCACCATGTTGTGTCGCATGCCTTGTCGGGTGTTGATGTACTGCATGTCGAAGCCGTCGTGAGTGACAGTCAGCGATTCCTCACGGGCAACGTACCGCGCTTCATCAAGCAGGGCAGCCACGGGGAGCGAGGCCGCACCCTTGTCAATGCTGACGACTCTCAGCGTGGCACTCCACCTGGCCAGTGAATCAACTCGTGGCTCGATACTGAACCCATCGGCGTCATAGCGGATGCGTAGGTTCTGTGCGCGATTGGGGCTCTGCAGGCGGTCGGTGCCGGAAGGACGGCGAATGAAGTACTCTGCGTCTTCCACGCCCTTTCGAACCGTGGCAAGCCAATCCTCGCTGGCCGGCGTCTGAATGGAGAACACAGCGCCGCTGAAGATCAAGATGGCGAGAGCTGCGGATCGTGTGTGCAAGGTGGCGATCATAGGGTCCTCCCGCGGCGAAGTGGATGTTGACTTGTGAGATGGCTCACCCCAAATACACCGAATGTTCCGTTAGTAACTGATAGATAGTTCCTTCTCAGTGATTCGCGCAATATCCGGCGCTTATCTCCCGCTCGCCAACCCCAGAAACGCAGGTTGAACGCCGCATCCCCGCTTTGCCTGGTTCCACTTGAATGATAGGTTTGCTATGTCCGGTGATCTGCGGCCACAGAAAGAAAGGAAGGCAGCCGTATGCGTACACGCGAAATGCAAGATTTCATCGTCAAGGGCAAGGAAGTTCTCGTCGGTCTGGCAGACTCCAAGAGAACGTGGAAGTTGTCGGTTCGCTGTGAGAAGATGGTTGTTCATCGTCCGTCAATGCCCGCCGTGGAAGAGAATCTGATCAGCTACCTTCGCAAGGGCTACCCGGACTGCAGGATGCACTTGCTCTACGAGGCAGGTTTCAAGAGACTCAACCCCTACGACAGGCTGACAGCCGAGGGGAAGGAGGAATCGTCTGCCACTGCCGCGTGCGCAATGAGGTGGACATATCCCGGAAGAAAGGAATCGCTTGGCTCTGGGCATTTCAGGGAAATAGTTTTTGGTCAGGAATAGCTGTAAGTCGTTGATTTCCTGATGGGAGAATAGGGAGTAGTCGGTGTAATCACTGTGGAAGCACGTATTGCGATAGATCC
>CAZJJT010000726.1:0-2525 GCA_964546395.1 uncultured Fibrobacterota bacterium | reverse complement strand
CTACGAAGTCTGCTGGGTGACAAGGGGACAGCTTGAGGTGACACTTCCGGGCGAACGCCAACGGCTGCGCACCGGTGAAGCGGTGCAGTTTGATGCCATGCTCGAGCACAGCTACGAAGTGCTCGACGACTGCGAGATAGTCATCCTTCACCTTCCGAAAGCGAAGAGGTTCTGAGCATGGCGCTGACAATCGACACACGCATGGCACCGGATGCCCTTGCGCCGCTGGTGAAACGCATGTGGGAGTGCTCTGCCGGCAAGATCGCGCGTATCGACAGCGAGTGGGAGGACAGTGCCGGCGCGCCGGTGTACACTGTCGAGGGCACGTATACGAGCAGGGGGTGGACCGACTGGACGCGGGGGTTCCAGTTCGGTTCGGCGCTGTACCAGTTTGATGCTACTGGCGAAGAGACGTTCCTGCGGATCGGGCGCGAGGGCACCCTGCGCCACCTGAGCGCACACCTGACCCACATGGGTGTGCACGACCACGGATTCAACACGGTGAGCACGTTTGGCAATCTGGCGCGCATGGCGGATGAGGGGCGGATGGCGTGCGATTCGTGGGAGCGACGCTACTACGGGCTTGCCTTGCGGTGCTCGGGAGCAGTCCAGGCCCGTCGCTGGACCACGCTCCCCGAGGGTGGCTTCATCTACTCGTTCAACGGCCCGCACTCGCTGTTCGCCGACACCATCCGCACCCTTCGCGTGCTCGCACTGGCACACGTGGAAGGACACGTGCTGCTGGAAGAGGGCGACAGCACGGTACTGCTGCTCGAGCGGCTGGTTGCGCACGCGCGGGCCACTGCCCGGTACAGCGTGTACTATGGCGAGGGACGGGATATCTACGATGAGCGTGGTCGGGTGGCGCACGAGTGCCTGTTCAACCTGAACAGCCGGAGTTTCCGCTGCCCCAGCTCACAGCAGGGGTACTCGCCTTTCACCACGTGGACCCGCGGGTTGGCCTGGGTCATGTGCGGGTACGCCGAGCTTCTCGAGTACATGGCTGTGTTGAGCAACGACGAGCTGGAGGCGTACGGCGGCCGTGTCGCGGTGGAGACGTTCATGCTCAGGGCCGCCCGCGCTGCGTGCGATTTCTATATCGAACGCGTGCCCACCGACGGGGTGCCGTACTGGGACACGGGAGCGCCCGGGCTGGCGAACATGCCCGGGTGGTCGGAACGGGCCTCGGATCCGTTCAACGACCACGAGCCGGTCGACAGCTCGGCCGCCGCGATTGCGGCGCAGGGGCTGCTCCGGGTGGGAGCAGTCCTGGCTTCACGCGGCGACGGTGACGCTGCCCGCTACACACAGGCGGGCCTGAGCGTGCTGCGCACACTTCTGTCCGAGCCGTATCTCTCGACGGACACTTCACACCAGGGGCTGCTTCTCCACTCTGTCTACCACCGCCCCAACGGCTGGGACCACGTGCCCGCCGGGAGCGCGGTGCCGCGCGGTGAAGCCACGATGTGGGGCGACTACCATCTACGCGAACTCGCGCTGTACGTGCAGCGTCTTGCCGAGCACGACACGTACCTGACCTTCTTCGGGCCGCGGGCGCGGCAGGAGCAGCACACATGAACATCGTCGACCTTGCGTGCATGGAGGGACGGACGTACCCTGCTGGTCGCCGGACACAGAACATCGTGGGCGGCGCGTCGCCTGTACAGGCAGCGAACTTCTCGATGGGGCTCGTGACACTCGAGCCACGCGGCGGACAGGTGCCGTGGCACAACCAGGAGCAGGAAGAGGTGTACTACATCCTGGGCGGCACGGGCGAGATGTGCCTGGGTCAGCAACGACGCGAGGTGACTGGCGGCCAGGCAGTGTACATCCCTTCGGGCGTGTTCCACCAGCTTACCAACACGGGTGATACCACGATGCAGATGGTCTACTGCTACGGTCCGGCCGGTGACGTGGCCCACTGGCGGCAGGAGCTGGACGGGACACTCCCCCGGGCTGGCGCCGGAGCGCCGCCGCTGCCCGAAGGGGCAGCCCCGCAGTGCACCCGCACACCGACACCGTGACCAAGGGAGAGAGAATGGATACGAATGCAGTCAAGACCCACCGCGTCGGCATCATCATGAACGGTGTCACCGGCCGCATGGGCACCAACCAGCACCTGCTGCGGTCCATTGTCCCTATTGTCAAGCAGGGCGGGGTGAAACTGAGCGAATCCGAGCGCATCATGCCCGACCCCATCCTCGTCGGACGCAACGCGGCAAAGCTCGAAAAACTGGCCGAGCGCAGCGGCGTGGGTCGCTGGACCACCAGTCTTGACGAGGCGCTTGCCGACAGCGCCAACCAGGTCTACTTCGACGCGCAGACCACGCCGTTGCGTGTGGCCTCGGTTTCGAAGGCGATCGGGGCGGGCAAGCACGTGTACTGCGAGAAGCCGACGGCGTTGACGACGGTTGAGGCGCATGCGCTGTACGTGGAGGCCGTGAAGGCCGGTGTCAAGCACGGCGTGGTGCAGGACAAGCTCTGGCTTCCCGGGCTGCGCAAGCTCGCCCGTCTCCGTGACCAGG
>CAZJJT010000725.1:0-2530 GCA_964546395.1 uncultured Fibrobacterota bacterium | reverse complement strand
CGGCAGACCTCGGAGAAGCTGGATTGCGAATGCCCAGGGCCTTGAGCTTGCGCAGGAGGTTCGGCCGGTGGAGACCGGCGGCACGGGCAGCCTGAGCGGCGTTGCCCCCGTGGAGAGTCATGAGTCGCGAGAAGTAGGCACGCTCGAACGCTTCCCGGGCTTCCACAAACGGCGCCACCTCATCCTCCCCCGGCTGCTCGCGCACCTTCAGCACTCTCCTGACCGCCGCGGCTGTAATACGGCGCTGCCCGGCACATGCCGTCCGGAGCAGGTTCACCGTCTGGCGCAGCTCGCGCACGTTGCCCGGCCAGTCATGCGCCCGCATCAGCCCGACCGCTTCCGCGGTGATCTGCGTGGGAAGCTTCGTGCCGGCCTCGGTGCGCAGGAAGTGGTCGACAAGGAAGGGGAGATCTTCGAGGTGCTCCTTCAGCGCTTCGGTGGTGATTGTGCCGCCGCGGAGCCGGAAGAACAGGTCCTGCCGAAACGCCCCTTCACTGACCATCGTCTCCAGGTCACGGTTGGTGGCGCTCACCACACGCACGTCCACCACATGCGGCTGCACTTCACCCACGCGGAGGTACTCGCCCGAGTCGAGGACGCGGAGCAGCTTCGCCTGGACCGGCGGCGACAGCTCTCCCGCCTCATCGAGGAACAACGTCGAACCGTCCGCGCTGGCGATGATACCGCTCTTGCTCGTGGTGGCACCGGTGAACGCGCCCTTGACATACCCGAAGAACTCAGCTTCTTCGAGGTGCCGCGGGATCGCGGCGCAATTAATGGCGTAGATCGGTCTCCTGGCGCGGTTGCTGGAAGCGTGGATGGCGCGGGCGACGATCTCCTTGCCGGTACCCGAGGGCCCGGTGACCACGACCGGGAGGGTCCCGCGGGCGAGTTCGCGGATCCGCTCGCGCAGGTCACGGATGTAGGCCGAGACCCCCACGAGTCCGAGGTCGCGGTTGCGGTCGGTCTCGGCGCTGACCGACTCGCTCTGTGCCGACAGGCGGCTCTTTTCCACCGCACCGATTACCGAGTATTTGAGTTGCTTGGCGTCGAACGGCTTGACCAGGAACGAGCTGATCTCGAACGCCTCCAGCGCCCGCACCTTGGCTTCGTCAGGATACCCGGTAACCACCACCACCCCGGCCCCGGGGTTGCGCTGCCGGAACCGCTCTATGGCCTGTGTCCCGTCGCCGTCCGGCAGACTCAGATCGGCGATCATCAGGTCGGCCCGCTGCGCATCGATCGCCGCGATTGCCTCCTTCACCGACTGGCGCCACTCCACCTGGTACTGCGATTCCCGGCGCAGCATGGCCGTGACAAACCCCGCCACCCCGGCGTCGTCCTCCACCAGCAGCACCCGTACCTGTTTTGCAGCAGCTTTGGCCATGTACCCGTTCCTGGCGCTGCGCGCCCCTTCCTCCGGGGAATATCGGTTCTCAGAGGCGCAAAGTCAAGCGCGCGGGCTGAACGCAGTGCGGGCCGCCCGACAGGCGGCCCGCGATACCCCTGACTCCTGCACAACCAAACCTAGAACGACAGCCCGCTGTCCATCGGCTCCGAGACTGGCTCGGACACCGGCGCGCTGTCCATGCCCGAACTCTTCGACTTGCCAAGGTTTTTGAAATCCAGCGTGAGGGTCGCACTCACCATGTCGTTGCCGCCCGCGTTGCCGGTTGCCCAGCTGATCGCGTTCAGCACCTGCGCGACATCGATGTCAACGTCGACTTCCACGATACCCTTCTTCAGCCCACCGCCCATGACAAAGGCCAGACCGTTGCCACGATCGGTCGCCATCCGCGTCCTCATCATGTGCGTGTCACCCGCCAGGTCACCGTCCTCATGATCGATATCGGTCGTGGCACCATAGGTAACCGCGCACCGGCCGGCAATCTGGTCCAAGCGCTTCAGCGAGGTCCACCGCTTCTCGAGTGACCCGACAAAGTCGAATGCGAGACGATTGAATGTCAGGATACCGGGGTTAGCCGCCGGGAGCGGGTCGGCTTCTTCACTTACCGATTGATACGTGGTCATGTGCCCCAGTGACAGCGCAAGCCCATAGTCCTCGAACTCCTTGATGAACCCGAGGTAGCCGTCGAGCAGGATGTTCTTGCGAATGTCATCGTTGGTCACCGTTGCCGCCACTCCCACCGGTGCATCGGTGAATATCGCCTGGTAGCCCAGATACCCGAAGTCGAGACCGACAACCCAGTCCAGGTCCAGCAGTCCGAACCCGACCTCGGCATTGGCCTCCAGCGCGAAGCCCGAGTTCATCTCGACGGTCTGCGAAGCCACACCTGTCGGGTCCGTGTACTCGCGCAGCACATCCGCCTTCGGCAGCGACAGACCAACCATGGCCGCAATCGAGACCGCGTCCAGTCCGATCGTCGCGCCGATCCGTCCACCCATGTTGCCCACACTCGCGTCGACTTCGGTAGTCGTGGTCACGGCCGCGACCACGTCCTCATCGGAGTACCCGTAGTTTGCGCGCTCGTAGTACAGGTCAAGACCGATGTTGACCGGACCGAAGCTG
>CAZJJT010000724.1:0-2533 GCA_964546395.1 uncultured Fibrobacterota bacterium | reverse complement strand
CTGGAACATGGTGCGGTGGTCATGCCCGAGCACTTCGAGTATGTCTATCTCCCACTCGTACACGAAATTCGGTTTGCTGGGAAGCATCCATATCGCCCCGAAGAACCCAGAGACGTTCACGATTTTTGCGCTGACCTCAACATACCCGTACAGGAACGACACCTTGTACGGGGTCGAAGCATTCATGTTGGTGCGGGCGGAGAGCAACTCGCCCGAGCGGTACGAACCCGTGAACTCCGTGGCCAGGGGGTCGGGCTCGGCAACCAGATTGCAGATACCGTCGGCCAGCCGTATCTGCGATTCATAGTACAGCTCGCGACCATCATTGAATGAGTTGTTGCCGCCCCAATCCGCGTACGGGTTCCAGTGAGACGTGTCGTATGCGGTACCATCAAACCCGTCGTCGAGAATCAACTCCCATGCAGTGGCGCCGTCGGGAAGAGGGACCGACACGGGCGGCTGGGGGCCCTGGGCCTGGGCCAGTCGACCCATGGAAGACACAGCAACGAGAAGCGCGATGGCAGGCCAGACGGCAGTGTGACACAGTGCCTCGCGGACGTGCTTGCTTCGAAGACCCATGGTTTCCTCACCTGTGCAGGTACCCTGTCACTGTCGTTGCTGTGAAGTGCCGCTGCAGCACGCTTACTCCACGCGCTCCTTCGTCGCTGCCGTCGCCATGCGCCTGTTCACCCACGTCCGGAGCTTGCGGTCCGACAACATCATCTTCTTCACCGTGAAATGCGACGTGAACCCCTCGGGGAATGCCCGGTGGATCCTGACGAACGTTCGGTGGACCAGCAGGAACGCCCCGGGATACTCCGTATCTCTCACGTCCCAACTGCCCTCGTTGACCGCGAAGTCACCCCCAACCCGGCGCCAGCTCAGACGGTGGTGAAGCTGTTCGACCGTGCGGCGAAGCACATACCGGAACCGCCTGAACAGCATCGGCTGGGTCCATACCTCAACATGCGTATGCATGCTGTCCCGGGTGAGCACGTTGACACTGTCGACACCCTCGAAGATGTCGGTGAGGTGTTCGTAGTCATTCAACGCCTGCCAGATCAACTCACGGGGTGCTTTGAGCACGAACGCAGTCTGTCCTCCATGGTGACCGTTTTCGGAGACAGCCGCTTCGCTGAGTATCTCACCGGCATGCAGGCGGTCCCACTGCTCAGGCGTGGGCTCGAACCCGGCCGCGCCGGCCTGCAGCAGGAGCACGGTAACTACCACCGGTACGAGTGCGACTCTCACGCTCAACTCGCAGTGTGACGAGGACATGAACTACGAAATATCGCAGATTCCCGCGGCAAAGTCAAGTACAACGCCGGAAAGTCAGAATGACAGCCCGAGCATGCGCTCGGCGTTGCGATGGAGCACCGCCTCGACCACCTCGGGGTCGTTGTCGTAGAACTCGGCCACCTCGCGTGCGGCATCGCGGTAGTGCAACCCGTACACACCATCCTTCTGCGGGAACCCCAGTGGCGGGTCGATACCAAACAGGATGCGGTCTCTGCCAACCGCAGCAAGTGCCTGCTGCTGAAACGCCTTGCCCCAGGCCAGGTACGACACATCGATGTACACGTTGGGATGGCTGTTCACCACGGCGAAGGCCTCGGGACCCGGATGCGCATGGTACAGGATGAGTGTTGCCTCGGGGTGGACCTTCATGACTGGCCCGAACGTTCCTGCCGGGCAGCTCGCGTCGGTGTGTGATGCGACCAGCACGTTCCGGCGTTCGGCAATCGCGAAGACTTCGTCGAGCACATCGACACCGATCTCGTAATGGTCCATGCTCGGGTGGAGCTTGATGCCCTTCACGGTGCCGGGGTTTGCGGCAATTGTCTTCTCGAGTTCAGTGAGTGAGCTGACACCAGGCCGGTAGTGCAGCAGGGCTCCGGTAGTCCTGGGGTGGGCGCGAACGGTCCGCAGTGCGCGTTCCCAGTCGCGGTCGATGAGCAGTGGGCGGGATGGTGTCGATGTTCATGTGGTATCGCCTCTGCCAGGGCTGACGCGTCCCTCTCGCTACTTCTTCTGCGTCTTCAGGTACGCTTCCGCCTCGCCCCGTATCTGCTTCAGGCGTTCGATGATCGGCAGATGCTGGGTACAGGCGCGCTCGCACGCGCCGCACTCGATACATCTTGTGAGAAGATCGGTGTCGGCCTGGATTCCCCAGTGCCAGTTGAGACGATTGAACATGTCCTCGGGTTTGCCGGAGAGCATGTACTGGTTGTAGGCGTCCATGAACTTCGGCACAGGGATGTCTTCCGGGCACTCGTCGCAGTACCGGCAGCCCGTGCACATCTCGTTGAACGATCCCTTGACGCCCTCACGGATCTGCTTCACCTGCGCTTCGGAGAGCGGCTGGAACCCGTCCACAGCAGAGAGTGCTTCCGCCAGATGGGCCGTGCTGCTGAACCCGACCAGTGTTACCGTGATACGCGGGTCGTTGAGCAGGAACCGAAGGGCACCTTCCACGGCGGTCTCTTCAGGGCGAGTCCTGGCGAACGCGAATCGGTCCGGGTGCTGGGGAATC
>CAZJJT010000723.1:0-2541 GCA_964546395.1 uncultured Fibrobacterota bacterium | reverse complement strand
GCGGCCAGCGCCTCGTCCACCGAGTTCTTCCACGCACTCATCGAACAGGCCAGTCTCATCGCCACCTACATCACCCCCTCGTCCACCATCAGCTGCAGCGGGAACTGCTCCTGGGCAATCGGCATCGAGAGCTTGCGGCGCAGCCGGGCCGATTCGTAGATCGCCATAACGATCTCGAACCCGCGGAGCGCGTTGCGGCCACTCATCGGGTGCGGCGTGCCGTCCCGAAGATGCCTGGCGAGCCGCAGGTAACCATCCTGGATGGCGTTCTTGTAGGGGTAGTCGGGAAGGTCGACCGGGCGCCAGGTGCCGGGCTCGCCCTTGTGCTCGATCGGGCGGTAGACCCACTTCTCGTCCACTCCCGCCGACCACTCTCCGCCCTTCGCATCCTGGATATACAGGTTCGGCCGGACCCCGTCACCAGTACGCCACAGCCTTCCCTTCGTGCCGAACACTTCGTAGTCCTGGTACGCCCGGTACCCGTCACGCATGTCACCGCAGAAGAATTCCACGCGCACATCACTGGCGGTCATCACGACCGCGGTGCCGCCGTTCTCCACCGGGTGACCGTAGCGGTAGCCCGCCTCAACCGTCCTGCCGGTCTTCGCCGACTGCGCCGCTGCCCGCTCACGCATCTCGCAGTTGATCTCCCGGTGTACCTGACCGAGGACCCACTTCGGATCCGTGTCGCCAAGCATCCACAGCACGCTGTCGACCGCGTGAGTGCCGTCGCTGAGGACATCGCCCGCATTGTTGGCCCGGACAAGCTTGACTTCACCGATTGCGCCCTCATCGATGAGTTTCCGGGCGGTGGTGAGATCGGGTCCCAGGCGGCGCTGGTGGTTGACAACGAGTGCGACGTTGTTCTTCTCGCAGGCCTCGACCATCGCGCGCGCTTCACCCAGCCCCACAGCCATCGGCTTCTCGCAGTACACAGCCTTCACCCCGGCGGCAGCCGCGGCGATTGTCTGCGGTGCATGCGCGGCGTTGGGTGTGCAGATCGCCACGACATCGGGTTTCTGTTCGGCAAGCATGCGCTCGTAGTCGGTGTACACCGCTGCCCCGAGTTCATCGCCCGCCGCTTTCGCGCTCGCCTCGATCGCGTCACAGACAGCGCTCAGCGCGTAGCCCTCGGTACCGGCTACGATCTTCGCCTGGCCACGGCCCATTCCGCCGCAACCGACAAGGACTGCTTTGAGAGATGTGTCAGCCATGGTTTACTCCTTCGGAAGACTGCGGACGAAGCTCCAGCTCTGCTCCAGGCACTCCCACGCGTCACTGCCCCGCTTCGGCACCATCTCCCATTGCAGCACCAGGTTGCCCGGCGCGTGGTCCAGAAGGGCGCGGTAGGCCTCGGCGAGCCCCACATCACCGCTGCCCAGCGCCGCACCGTCAATCTCGAACTTCAGTTCGCGCGAGTTGGGTGCCACGTAGTGGTCCTTGAAATGCGTGCCGATCGTGTACGGTGCAGCCTCGATACACGCCGGAACGCTCTTCTCCCCGATAAGGTAGGTGTTGCCGGTGTCAAGGAAAATGCCCATGTGCGGTGTTATCTGGCACAGCTTCACCAGGTCCTCGATGTAGTAGTCGCCGTGATTCTCGATACCGAACGGGCGGCCCATCTCGTGGCAGGCCTGTGCAATCGGCGCGAACGCCTTCGAGAGCCGGTCGATGCGGTCCTCGAGTGACGGTGACCGCACGAAGCGGTGGATACCCGCGCCCGTGGTGACAATGGGGGTCTGGAGAAGGTCGCCGTACTGACGAAGCTCTTCGAGGAATTCATCCGCTTTCCGGTGGATCTCGTCGAGGGGCGTGTCGAACCACCTGAAGTGCACGCCGACCGACATCTTGAGATCGTGTTCGGCGACAAACTGCGCGATTTCGTCGCGGCGAGCCGGGTCACGCACCTCGTTGAGAGTGATATGACCCGACTCGAACCCGTGGTCGGCCAGGAAGCGCAGCTGGTTCATGGTGCGGTCGCCTTGCCACGTGTTGAACTCGCCCGGCCACACTCCCGCGTAGCCCCACATGACCGTGTTGCCGCGTGTGGTGCGTGCTCTCAGCCTGGTCTGGTTACCTGCAACAACGGCACTTGCTGTCATCTGCGTGCTCCTCCGCTACGGCGTGAGTGGTGTACACGATGCCGGCCTGCGTGTCGGCCAGAGAGAAGTGATCGGTGGCAAGCTGGATCTCACCGACAAGCGCTTCCGACTCGTCCGGCCACGTATGTATCATCCGCGGCACCAACTGGTCGATCGCCCAGAATGCGGTGGTCCCGCTGCGCCGTGTCCCCCGCCAACGCAGCTTGTTCCTCAGTCTCTCCAATCGGGCTTTCATGATGCCCCCCTTTCCGACGGCTCGTTCTTTCGGTTGAACGCCCGACCGTTGCACTATGAAGATACACCGACCTGGAGCGCAGTCACACCCGGAAGTGTTGCTTTCTCTGCGCCATTTAGTAAATTTAGTAATATGTCTAACAAGCCTATTTACAAATCATTACGAATGTCTACCCCAAGATATCGTGGGGTACGTGCAATAGAA
>CAZJJT010000722.1:0-2546 GCA_964546395.1 uncultured Fibrobacterota bacterium | reverse complement strand
CCGTGGCTGGACCCTTTGGCCTGACCCGGACGGAGCAACGGGCACGGGCTTGCGTATCGTCCAACACCGCTGAGACATCAGTGGGCACATACTATACGCTGCAAGGCAGGCACCTGCTACCGATGGCAGCGGCACGGCGCTGTCACACTGCCGGTGTTGTGGTGCTCAGCGATTCCCAGGGGCGGTCGTTGGTGGTCCAGGTACGGCGTTGGTCAGGTGGCCCATCAACAGCCGCACCCGTTCGCCACTAGCCCAGTCTCCTCCCGAGTATGAGCGACTCTCTGATGCCATGCCGGTCGGCAGGCAGCCCCTCCCTCGCCGCCTGCACCAGCACCTCGACCGTCTTCCACGATGCCGCCGCTGCAACGAATCCTCCTGTCCGAGCGGCAACCGTGTCAATGGGCACGACGGCCGGTGAGCCGGAGGTGTCGGTGTACCGGGTCATGGCGCGGGCTGCCAGTTCGTAGTGTACCCGGCTGATCCGCACGCCTGCCTCCGCGTACACTCGTTCCATTTCGGCCACCAGGTACTCACGCGCCGCGCCGATCCCCGTGCTCTGCAGCACCATCCCGGCCGACTCCCGCACTTCCACTCCGTCAAGAGCCGGCCCGTGCCGCCGTCGCTGCTCGAGCAGCAGGAACAGCTCCTCAAGGCGCGGGAACCCCGAGTTGTGCTTCACGTGCTCTTCGTAGCGCCGCGCCACTATGCTGGGAAGGTGGCACACTCCCGGTCCCGCAAACGAGCGGAACATCAACTGGGTCATCGGCTCACCCAGGCTCAACGCGGCAGTGAGGCCCACCAGCGTGCCAGGCGCAGGGCGCCTGCCGGTCTGGGGGTCCACGCCGTAGCAGGCGGCACACACCCCATCACGGGCTGCACAGGTGAGAACCCCGCGCGACGGAGAGCCCGAGCCGCAATCCTCCTGCGTAATGCGCACCTCCTCGAGGGCCTCCACTACCCGCCGCATCAGATCCCCTGCGGGGGCCGAACGCACCATGGTGAGCGCCAGTCCGATGCGCGCGCCAACCGACCGACGGTAGTAGTTCATCTCGCCCATGCCGCGCATGGCGCAGTTGTCAACCGGTTCAGCACTTGCTCTGCCGAACATGTCGGTGACCGGGCCCGACATTCCGTAGAGGGTGCGGAGTTGTGTCACCGAGCCTCGCGCCTGCGAGTGCACCATCATCGCCACAGGCACCAGCGCCTCGCTCTCCCGCTTCACCATGGCACTGGTCGCGCTGTCCAGCGTGCGCGTTGCCTCAGCCCAGCGCGCGGCAAGCGCACTCGCGTGCCGCACTGCATCGAACTCGTCCGCAGGCCGCGTCGCGAGGATGCGGCCGGTATCGGTGCGGGCCTCCCTGATCGCTTCGTCACGTTCGGGGAGCAGGTCGCTGCGCCAGATCGAGAGACCGCCCAGCCCTGCATGCCGGTACCCGAACTCCTTCACCGCGTCCACGAATGCCGCCACAGCCTGGTCCCCGAGTTTCGCCCGACAGCGCACAGCGAGTTCGCGCAGCATGCTGCGGTCCAGCGGTGTGTCGACAGAGCCCAACTCCCTGGGGAGGAGCCGGTTGAACAGCACCCGTCCCAGCGTGGTCCGGGCCGGCGCTCTTTCCTCGCGCAGTGCAATCTTCGCGTGCAGGTCCAGCGTACCCGCTTTCCAGGCGGCGACCGCTTCCGCGACACTGTCGAACGCCCTCCCGCTTCCCTTCACCCCGTCACACGCGACCGTAGCGTAGTAGCAGCCCAGCACGATCTCCTGCGAGAGGTCATTGATCATCCCGCCATGTGCCGCGCTGAACAGGTTTTTCGAAGCCAGCATCTTCTCAGCCGCCTCTGCCTGCGCTTCGGCACTGAGCGGCACATGCACGGTCATCTGGTCCCCGTCGAAATCCGCGTTGAATCCGATGGTGACTGCGGGGTGCAGACGGATAACTCGTTCGGTGGTGAGTACGGGGTGGAACGCGAGGATTCCGTACTTGTGCAGCACCGGTGCCCGCACGAGAAGCACCACGCGGTCGGCGACCACCGTACGCAGGGCGGACATGGCCGATGGCGCCGATGCCGCGATCAGTGCAGCGGCGTCTTCGCGGGTCGCAGCATCCCCCGAACGCAGCAACGCCCCAATGACAAAGGGCCTGAACAGCTCACGCGCCATGACCACGGGCAGCCCGCACTGGTCCACGTGCAACCAGGGACCGGGCGCGACGACCGCTCGGCCCGCGTACTCCACCACCTTCCCCTCCAACCCCTGCACGAACCCCCCCCGCCGTCCCACGAGTCGACCCGCAAGGGTGTCGCGTGTCGTGCCGCGCGAAAGGAATACGGCGCCGTCACGGCGCTCCACCCCAAACAGCCTGTCGACTGCGCCCTGCAGCTCGGCAATCGCGGCAGTACGCGCCTCGGAACCGGCTGGGGCGATGCGCACCGCACGATCTGCTGCGAGTACCGCGCAGCACAGCGCCGTGGCCCCCTGAGCGCCGCCGGACCGCATCGCTCGTGGCAGTACCGACAGCGTCCGGACCTGATGGGTCGCTGCTCCGGTC
>CAZJJT010000721.1:0-2554 GCA_964546395.1 uncultured Fibrobacterota bacterium | reverse complement strand
AATGAGAACACATACTAGATTGCAAACCGTCAATCGACTACAAACAACTGATATTCCGAAATAGTATGATCTGTCAGCTGCCGTAGCAGTTCATGGGCAGAGAGCGGGTGAAGGCGGTAGTGGTGGTATCTGCCCTGCAGCGAATCGCCGCCCTTGCGGTAGACATCCAGACGGGCGCTGCCGGTCACGAGAAACGAGAGTCTGCCGCGGTTGACATCGAACTCGCCCTTCAGAAAGCGTTTCCACCGGGAGTATTTGTGGAGTTCGTCCAGTACCACCACCCCGCCCTCAGGAGGCCACTCGGCGTTCAGGATCCTGCGGCGGTCAACCGAGTTGTCATGGTTGAGATAGGTTCCGCCCGTGCGCGCAAGTACCTGTCGGGCCAGGGTGGTCTTGCCCACCTGCCGGGGACCGGACACGAAGACCATTTTGCTGCCCAAGTCATCAACGATCGGGCTGACAAGTGAGCGAAGCAGAGTGTTTGCCATGCCTGCAATATACCACCATTTTTGATATAACGCAAAAAAAGTCGCGACATTATTTGCGTAATGTAAAATGCTGCCGTATGCAACTCAGGGGGTTCCCCATCCCGTCCGTGCTGCGGGCGCGGAATGGGGAACCAGCAGCGGTTCCGATTTCGGTTCGGACAACGAGCAGCGCCACTCCGCGAGCATCGTATCGTAGGGGATTCCCGCAGCGCACCGAGACGAAGGCTGTGCAATGCCTCGGAATCACTGGTCTCCCATCTTCCTTACGGGATATTAAGGGCGGAGCCCTTACCGGCATATCTTCCCTGATGTGCTCACCTTGCTTTCCACTGACCTATTTTCCTCTCACGTATGCCCATGTCCCACCTCACCCCCCGAATCCTCTCCAACACCCCGCTCTGCACCGATTTCCACGAACTCACGTTCGGGTGGGAGCAGGGGTTGCCTGAACCCCTCCCGGGCCAGTTCGTGACTGTCCGGGTGAGTGACGGGACCACGCCGCTGCTGCGACGGCCGCTGGCATTCTCGGGTATCGACTCGGCGCGCGGCACAGCGTCGTTCATCTGCCAGAAACGCGGGACAGCAACTGAACTGCTGGTCGGGAAGCGCGAAGGCGACACGCTCGATCTCATCGGCCCGCTCGGCAACTCGTTTCCGGAGCCCGCCCCGGGGAAGAAAGCCGTGCTGGTGGCCGGCGGGATCGGGCTGGGACCGATGCTGTTCCTGGCGAAGCGCCTGGCAGCCGCCAAGGCAGCCGTGGTGTTCGTGTATGGCTGTCGCGGTAAGGCGTTGATCCCCACGAGTGATTCGTTCAAACGGGCCAGCCCGGTGGTGTGCACCGATGACGGTTCGGAGGGGTTCCACGGCACCAGTGTCGACTATGTCAAGACTCTTCCCCCCGCGGTCCTCGATAACGCGGAGTTCTACGCCTGCGGGCCGAATGTCATGATGAAGGCGTGTCACGAAGTGGCGCAGCAGCACGGGGCGAAGTGCTGGGTGTCGATGGAGCAGGTGATGGCGTGCGGGGTGGGGGCCTGCATGGGGTGCGCGGTGAGAGTGAAGGGGATGGGGCAGGAGTACGCGCGGGTGTGTGCTGACGGGCCGGTGTTTGGGAGTGAGGTGATCGCGTGGTGATCCGGCGACGCTTCCGAAGGGGGGAAGTGTCCCCCTCGCTCCAGACTGCGTGGCTGCACAGGCACGCCGTGGCAGCGTCCCTCTGCAGCCGGGCACGCAGCCTTCCGCTGCCCCCTCTGCAGGGCGGCATGGGCGATGCGGAGCGCTGCGCGTTCCGCGCCTCAGCCGCCCCGCAACGCCCCGCATGGTGCGTCGCCGTCCCGGCGCCGTGGGATGCTCGGAGGGGGGGCCCTGTATGGACATGACGGTGCGGATTGGCGCCCACCTGTTGCCCAACCCCGTAGGAGTGGCTTCCGGGACCTTTGGATATGGCTCCGAGTACGAGAAGCTCATCGACCTCGCGAAGCTTGGCGCCATCTACACCAAGGCGGTCACTCTCGAGCCGCGGGCCGGCAATGCGGTCCCGCGGATCATCGAAACCCCCAGCGGGATTCTCAACTCAATCGGGTTGGCCAACGTGGGGGTGGAGCGGTTCGTTGCCGAGAAGATGCCGTACCTCGCGGGGCTCCCGTGTGCCGTGGTGGTCAACGTGGCGGGATCCACCGAAGATGGCTACGTGAAGGTGGTGGAGCGGCTGGAGCCGCTCGAGGGTGTGTGGGGGTACGAGATCAACGTGTCGTGCCCGAATGTCACGCATGGCGGCATGGCGTTTGGCACCGACCCGGGGGTACTCGAGTCGCTCACGAAGCGGCTGCGCAGGCTCACGAAGAAGCCGCTGATAGTCAAGCTCACTCCCAATGTTACGGACATCGCGGTGAGCGCGAAGGCGGCGGAGCAGGGGGGGGCGGACGCAGTCTCGTGCATCAACACGCTCGTCGGCATGGTGATCGACACGAATCTGAAGCGGCCCGTGCTGCCCATGAAGACCGGTGGGTTATCCGGGCCGGCAGTGCGGCCGGTTGGCGTAGCCATGACCTGGAAAGCCTCGCGCG
>CAZJJT010000720.1:0-2559 GCA_964546395.1 uncultured Fibrobacterota bacterium | reverse complement strand
AGACCTTTTCTTTTCCCCGGTTCACGCATGTTCCGCCGCTTGACTTGTGTGCGCCGCCCCCGGAAACCCACTGCAGGCGCCTCGTATCCGCCTCAGCCGAACCCGCAACCGCTACTCCTCAAATATCACTGTTCCCGGTCGGGAAGTCAGCGATTTCGTGATTCAGGGCATAGCCTACGCCTTCGCACAGCTTCGGCGTCACAGGCTCGCAGGGCGGTCAGGCCGCGGCGGTGGTTTCAGGCGACTTCTTGATAGAAGACAACGCAGGCGACACAACTCGACTGGGCCGCAGGCCCGACTACCATACGTTGGGGAACGAACGTGACAACCCCGGGTCGTAGGTGAGTTCACGGGGCTGGGGTTCGGCAACCGGGGTGTCCGGCCGAGCAACATCTCTTGCGGAGTGCTTCCAGTCGCGGAGTGAAGCGACAATGACGGGGATACGGTCAGGAAACCAAGGCAGCCGCTTCGCCATCTGGGTGGCCGATGGGCAGAGGGTGTGGTCTGCATAGTTGGGCTGACCGGCACCCACGAGCGTGCCGCTGCAACTGGACGCCCTACGCTGCTGTCTCGCATGCGGAGAGAGAGCGGCACAGCGATGCCGCGAGGGTGGCCCCCAGCGGACTCTGCCGACCGCTGAGCCAGCCCGGGGCCCACCTGGCGCAGCCTACAGCAAAACCTTCACCCCCTGCGACTGGCCTTGCCTTGCGACCCGCGCGCCTTTGCGACTTGACGTAACGCGCGCAGGGACCTGTGGCGGGTCCAAAGAACTGCGGAAACGCGACGACCCAGAGCGAGGGGTTGCGACGATGCGACCACCAACGCGACTCGGATAGGGCTCAGCTCTGCCGCGCTTGCACCGACTCACCCTTCACCAGGAACGGCTCTGTCCTGACCACGAACGGCTCTGGCATGGCGAGCGATTGCAGCAGTCTCGTCGTTCCCTCGCGGTAGCAGGAAGCGTAGTTGAGATCCACTGTGGTGAGCTGCACCGGGAGCGTCTGCACGAACGGAAGGTTGTCGTAGCCTACAATGGAGATATCGCGGGGGATACGGATACCCGCTGAGAGCAGGGCCTGCACCACGCCAACCGCGGTGAGGTCGTTGACCACGAAGATGCAGTCGATGCGGTGCCGGCGAACGCGGTCAACGACTGCCTGGGCGGAGTCGTGTCCGCCCTGGATCCCAAGGGCGCCGTTGACAAGCAGTGGATCGGCGCCGGGGAACGCGGAGCGAAACCCCTCCCAGCGCGCGCCGCAGACTCTGACAGTGTCGAGCGCTCCGGTGATATGGCAGGGCTGCGTGTGCCCCGTGTCTGCCAGGGCCTTGCCGGCCACGAACCCTCCGTGGAACTCATCGACGTAGGAACAGGAGTAGGAGTTGCTGTCCGGAGGCATCTGCTTGCAGACAACGAACGGCACGCTGTTGCGGCGAAGCACCACACGTTCCTCGAGACTCAGTGCACCATGGCACACGATTGCGTCGGAGGGACGGCGTTTGAGAAGCGCACGGAGCTCGGACACATCGCCGAACATGCTGATCTCGAGGTTCAGCATCGTGGCGTCCACTGCCGACACCACCCCACTGAGCGCATCGGCGTACAGCCAGCGGTAGAACCGCTCATCCATGGACACGGGCCCGCTGGCGCGGCGCTGAAGAAACATCACGATACCCGTACCGCGTCGCCGGAGCGCGCTGGCGTGTCTGTCGGGGACGTAGCCGAGTTTCTTTGCGGCTGCCGCGATACGCCTGACCTTGTCCGGAGCCACGAGTGAAGGGGTGTTGAATGCCCGCGAGACGGTGGCAGAGCTTACTCCTGCCGCTTGTGCAACGTCATCACGTGTGACAGTCATGCTGTTCTTCCCCGGCGGCGCGGTACGGCGCCGCCACCATACGGGGCGTTGCGGGGCTGCCGATCAGTCCCGGACCAGGTCCGGGACATCGGCGGCAGCCCTGCAGAGGGGGCAGCGCAGGACGGTGCGTGCGATCGCGTGTAGGGGCGGGTTTGAAACCCGCCCCTACACGCGATGCACCGGCCGAAGCGAGGCTCCAGCGCGCCAAGGGCGCGGTGCGCGGAGGGCGCCCCCATGGCCGTCGTGCTATTCACCTTTGTCAAGCCAGTCGACAATCCTTATCGTCTCATCCCGGCTGCAGCCCCAGCAGCAGAACGCCAGGCCCGTGCGGTCGAGTTCCCTGCAGAAAAACTTCACGCGCTCCAGCCCGTCGATATCCCACAGCTGGAGTCCCTTGCCGGCGGCCTGGCATTTCCTCAGGACTTCGAGCCACTCGTAGTGGGGTTTCTGCCCGGCGCCGGGCACCCACTGGATGACGTCGATCTGCTCGATGGACAGGATATCGTCGAGGTGGATCAGTGCCCCGGGACCGTCGAGATGGTACACGCAACGGTCGAGGAACGCCGCTTCCTCTTCCAGCGCCGGCATGACAAGCGTGCGGAACTGCCCGGGCGACATCATGCAGATGAAATCGCACTGGATCGTGGCGAAGCGGCCTTCGCACCAGAACGGCGCCCACCCCATCGAGCCGGTTGCGGCCATGTTC
>CAZJJT010000719.1:386-2561 GCA_964546395.1 uncultured Fibrobacterota bacterium | reverse complement strand
CTCGAGGTCGCCGAAGTTCACACTCCCGGTCGCCTCAAGGGCTTCGAAATTGTTGCCGGAGAGATAGAAGAGGATGCGGCCGGGCTGGCGGTCAATTTCGTGGATCCCCGCGTTCCGCGGGTCCTTCACGTACACGTCCCCTTCGCCGTCATACAGCACCACGTAGTTGCCGGCGGGGTAGCTGTTGTTGAAAGACATGTGCACCTTCACCGGCACGTCGGTGCCGTTGACATCCACGATGGTCGGTATCTCGAGCGGATACCCGTCGGCATCGTACTCCAGATGACCCGCCCTCCCGGTGTTCCACTCCCAATGCGTGCTGTCCCGGGTTGCCCACTCCATGCCTGGTTCACCGTAGTCGCCGTTAAGGTCGGCTCCAGTTGAGTTGCTCCCCAGTGTCGAGGCCACGTCGTTGAATATCAACGTCGGCCCGTAGTAGTTGACCCACATCAGGTTCAGGCCGATGGGGAGACTGGGCGCAGGCTGCGCCCGAAGCAGCAGAGGGAGACAGACGGCGGCAACGACGACCTGTTGCGCCTGCCGGTGCAGCCGTGGGCAGCTGGTCTGGAACATGGTACCTCCAAGGGATATGCCGCTGGTGTCAGCCACACACCACGGCGTGTGCCTCGTATGCCCTGTCAAATGCCTCCAGTATGTCGTCCATCTGCCGGTCCGCCGCTTCGTGCATCCGCTTGCGGGCGTCGTCCCCGTCGAACCACGCGAGCGTCTTCCTGATGCCCTGCGCGAACGGGATGGTGGCCTGGTAGCCCGGCACGAAGCGCTTGATCTTGGTGTTGTCGAATATAGCGCTGTGGGCCTTGTCGTTGAGCAGACCCGCGCCGATGTCGGGTGCGATGGTGTTGATGAAATCCGAGGGGACATGCACAAGGTCGGGCTCCACGCCGAGGGCGTGCGCCAGCTCCGTGTAGATCTGGTCCCAGGTGAGTATCTCATCGGAGGTGATGTGAAAGCTGTGGCCGATTGCCTGCTGGTTGCCGAGAAGCCCGACAAGCCCCTTGGCGAAATCGTCGGAGTGCGTGACAGTCCACAGCGAAGTACCGTCACCGTGCACGATGATGCGCTTGCCCTCCAGCATGCGCTGCGCCACCGTGTACCCGCTGCCGTCTCCCACTGCCACGGGAAGCATGGTGGCGTAGGTGTGTGACGGACGCACGACTGTGATCGGGAAATTCTCCTCACGGAATGCTTCACGGAGCCGCTCTTCGCAGGCGAACTTCCCGGCCCACTTCCCGCCGCCCTGCGGCGAACTCTCGGTCACAACCGGATGGCTCAAGGGTTTGCGGTAGGCGCCGCATGAACTGATGAAAATGTACTGGCGGGTGAGGTCGCGGAAGAGTCTGATGTCGCGGTCCATGTCTGCCGGAGTCCGGCCGACCCACTGCACGACTGCATCGAAATGCTGACCCGCGAGAAGGCGGCGCACCCCGTCTTCATCACCGATGTCGGCGGTGAGAGGTATGGCGCCGGGGATGTCGATCCCATGCCGCCCGCGAGTGAGCAGATGCAACTCGAAGCCGCGCTCGACCGCCAGACGGCTTGCCGAAGCACTGATATTGCCCGTTCCACCGATGTACAGAACGTTCACGTTTCACTCCTGTTCCACAACGAGGGTTCCTGCCGTGCGCCCGACCGCGTTGCCCCCGACACGCAAGTACACACCGTGAGCCAGGCCGGCCGATGCCGCTGCCGGTTCAACCAGCCGGCCGTTGGGGCTGTACAGGCGGGTACTGGAGCCCTGCGAGCGTGGAGAGACACTCCTCACCATCCCGCCGCCTACCCCTGTGCCGGCCTGGTACCCCGATCCGTAGAGCGTTGTCACGCTGTTGGCCGGCAACGTAACACTGCTGCCATTTGCCGCGGCAACCTGCACGCACTGCTCGCCTCCGGA
This sequence comes from uncultured Fibrobacterota bacterium, assembly GCA_964546395.1. Taxonomy (GTDB): domain Bacteria; phylum Fibrobacterota; class Chitinivibrionia; order Chitinivibrionales; family CAZJJT01; genus CAZJJT01. The sequence goes on along the minus strand of CAZJJT010000719.1, from coordinate 652 downwards.
TGAACGCCAGGCGACGAATGACGGGAGGGCCTGGTCCGATGCACGGGTCACGACCTTCTCCGCTGCCCCGATGTTGACGAGGACCACCGCCAGTGTCTGGTCCTGCTTGTGGTTGAACGCCGTGACGAGTATGTCATCGTCGGACGTATCATCGACCTCTATCATGACTGCACCCGGACGTACCCATCTGGCGTACTGCTTGAGAGACCGGTACACGTAACTGTTGACCGAGTGGATCTGCAGGTAGAAGTAGACCCCGACGTGTC
>CAZJJT010000719.1:0-376 GCA_964546395.1 uncultured Fibrobacterota bacterium | reverse complement strand
CTTGAGCGCTCCGTACACGGCCCGTGCCTCCTCCATACCGCCCACCCAGTTGTCGGCTCTGCCCGAGGTCTCGGTCTGCCACGAGGCCTTCCCCCGCGACTCGGCCATCAGGGCGACTCTCGACCAGGTAGCGGCACCGGCAGACCCCGGGGCTATCGCATCTGCCTCGTAGGAATGGACCGCCAGGGCGTCGAGTGCGCCAATGCAGTCAGGGTTGACATTGCACTGGCCGAAGTACTGGTTGAACTGCTGCACGATAACATCCTCGGCGCCGAAAATCCTGGTCGAGATCCCTTCGGATACGAGCCGTGCATCGAGAGCAACAGTGACTGCCGCCATCTCCTCGGGGGTGTACACCGTCGAGTAATACCACTGT
>CAZJJT010000718.1:0-2564 GCA_964546395.1 uncultured Fibrobacterota bacterium | reverse complement strand
TCCCGCGCGAGCCGCGCCGCGATGTCAGTGTACTTCGCCGCGAGCGCAAGACACAGCATGCGTTGTTTTCTCCCGTACTGTGGCGCGAGGCTGTCGAACCACGCGGCCGCGTTCCGGCGGCACTCGGCCCACACGGTTGCGTTCCACCAGTTGCCGTGCGAATTGCCGTGCCCCTTCTTGACTGCGTTGATCCAGTTGGTGTAGGCGTCGGGCCCCACGCCGTACGGCTTCGAGGTGTGCGCCGCAGGGTTGCCGAACACGTCCACCCCGTAGTCGAGAGCAGCCGCGATGCCCGCGCGGGGGGAGGCCGGCTCACACTTGCCGAATGTGAAGAAGTTGATGTGGACCTCCTCCCCGAGTTCTCTCCAGGTGCCGAATTCCAGGTGTTTGGGCGGGAAACCCGACTTCCAGGGCTCGGCGGCGACAAACCCGGTCTCATCGTAACCGAGAACCAGCTGGAACTCCATGTTCACCAGCCCGCAGGGCAGACCTTTGTCAAGAGCGTCCTTCATGAGGGTTTCGACTTCGGCGCGTTTCCCGGTGACGGTGGCGTTCGCGAAGAAGCCAAGGTCGGTGAGCCTGATGCCGAGGTTGGGCATCAGTTCGTAGATCTTCTCGCGTTTGAAGCAATACGGGCCGCTCGGGCAGAGCTCATCGTGAATGTTGATCATGAATGCGTGGCCCGATAGCCCGAAGATCGCGTGGCTGGCATGACCGAGGCCGAAGTAGTCCGAGACCCCCTTGGTCATGCCCATGAATGTGCAGTTCAGTCCCGGCTGGTCGAGTTTCTCAAGCCGCATACACCAGACCCTTCGTTTGGTGAGGCAGAGAAGTTTCTCACAAGATACGTATGTGCCTGTCCGGCGTGGGCCCGGTGGCCGTAGAAAAGCATGCCGCGGGGGCTTTCCATCACTATATTAGCATGAATTGGAAGGGGGGCGCACATCATTCTCGGGGAGGGGACTTATGCGCTTAACCAAAATGTCGTGCGGTGCCGCATGCCTGTTGGCGGCGGTGGTTCTGAGCGGCACCGTGTTCGCCCAGTTGCCGAACTACTACTGGGCACAGCCCAACGCCACGGTTCTGGCAACCGGCGACCTCGCGTACGCACCGCAGCCGTTCGAGTATACCGCAGGAGGGTCTGTGGTGTACATCGACTATGAGGGCGGTGATGACGGGAATTCGGGTACGAGTCCGACATCCGCGTTCAAGCACCACCCGTGGGACGCCAATGCCACGGGCAACGCGCGGAGCATGAGCGGCATCCACACATACGTGTTCAAGCGAGGCGTGGTCTACCGCGGGACGCTGGTGGCGGATGACAACGGGCAGTCGGGTAACCCGATCCGGCTCACGTCGGACCCGAGCTGGGGCACGGGGGAAGCGATGCTGTTCGGCTCGGAGCGGGTTGCCACCACCTGGCATCAGTGCACGGCGGGCGACGTGGTTACTAACCTGAGCCCGACCAACGTGTGGTACACCGACCTGAGCTTCAGTCTGGTCGACAACCCCTATGGCTCATATCCCACGTGGCCGCACGGCATCCTGCCACAGACCATCTGCGAGATGAGCGGTGACACGGGGCTGAGCCGGATCAACGTCTGCCGCGCGCCCAACTGGACTATCACCGATATCAACGATCCGATGGGCGACTGGTGGAATGTCACGGGACCGTCGATAGACCGTCTCGCCCTGGGCGAAACGTTTCCGCAGTCGGCTGCTTCTGACTGGGTAGGCGGTTCGGTATGGGCGCAGTGGGGTTCGGGCAGCGGGGCGGGGGCCAACATGGCCACGGTGCAGCAGGGGACAATCAGTGCGTACAACCATCCGTACATGGCGTTCGATATCACGACGAATCCCATGTGCAAGTTCTTCATCGAGAACCTGCCGCAGTTGCTCGACGAGCCCAACGAGTACTACTACAGCAAGGGGCCCACGCATGCCAACCGCCTGTATATCCGGCTGAGCGGCGACCGTGACCCCAACAGCGCGATTATCGAGGTGGGTGTGCGGCCCGAGATAGTCAGACTGATCGAACGGCAGCACATCGTGATCAGCGGCCTGACGTTTGCGGTCAACAACCAGCCGCGTCCGGGGACCAACCCGGAGCCGCCGCATTGGAACACGCGTGACGGCGCCTGCCAGGCGATCCAGCTCGGCGGCACGATGACCGATGTGGAGATTTCCAACTGCAGGTTCCGCTATGTCGGCAGCGCGATCGCTCCTCGGCGCGACGACAACGTGAACCCGACCTACTACGCCGGGATCCGCGTCACCGACAACGACATTGCCTATGTCGACGACCAGGCCATTACGCTGGGCACGAAGGGCACCGGCAAGGACATCTTCGTTCTGCGCAACAAGCTGTACTTCGTCGGGTTCCGCCAGACGTGCCGCAACTACTCGGCCATTCCGGCTATCAACGTCGTGACAGCCACCTCGGCCGACATCTCCGGCAACTTCGTCGACTACTGCGCGGGCACGGGAATCAACACCACCTGGGAGGCGACCGCGGGGGCGGGCACCGGCAACCAGATCCGTGGTTTCGTGCACCACAACAAGGT
>CAZJJT010000717.1:0-2565 GCA_964546395.1 uncultured Fibrobacterota bacterium | reverse complement strand
AGCAGCACCCGCCCGTCCTTCGTTTTCATGGGCACCTCGGCATTCGACGCCTTGCCTTCCAGCAGTACCCTGGCGAGAATACGCCGCTCGTCTTCCTCGTTGACAAACAGCACCCCGAGTGGTTTGCCGACTATTTCTTCCTGGCTGTACCCGAAATGCATCTCGGAGCCGTTGTTGAACTTGAGGATGAAACCTTCCTGGTCCACCGAGAAGATGATGTCGGTGGAGTCCTGGAGGATACTGTCGAAGTACTTGGAAAGGTTCTGGAAGCGGCGGGCGGTAAGTGCGGATTTCTCGAGCTTGCGCTCGTAGCTTTCTATCAGGCGGTACACCCATACCCCGAGGGCGCCGGCAGCGAGTCCGGCGAGTACCGCCAGCGTGAGCACTGTCCAGGGGGCGGGGCCGGCGGTGCACGAAACCCAGAGCATGCCGGCAGTGAGCATGCCGGCGAGACAAGCGACTGCCGCTGCCCTGGAGGCAGGTGGCGCGGAGGCGAGGTACTCGCGCAGTGTTCTGGTTAGCCGCACAGTATGGTGGTATCTAAGCGCTTTAATGGTGAACCATAGAACCAGCTGTCGCCTCCCCGCCCGTTCTCCACGGGCCCGCCGGGCCGACACAACTCACAAGTATAAACAGCGAGCGGGCCGTGCCGCAAGTGCAGGGGTTCGACGCGGGGGAGCAGCGACAAGCACCATCTATATTATGCGTTTGCGCAGGGAGAACAGCCGCAGGGGGGACCGAAGTGCCGCGTACACTTCCGAGCAAAGGCCAGCTGGAATCGGAGATCTGCGATGCGGTGACGCGGTTCGAGAAGGAGCACATGGGTCGTGGTCCGCTCGAGACCCGCTGCTACATCGTCGAGGACATGGTGATTGTGCGGTTGAAGGGGATACTCACGCGGGCCGAGCACCAGCTGGCCAAACCGAGCCGCGAGGCACGCGGCAGGGACCTGGTGAAGCAGGTGCGCAAGGAGCTGATCGAGAGCGGGCGGCCGCTGCTCGAAGGAGCGGTGCGGGGGATCACACGTCGCAAGGTGCGCAGCCTGCATGCCGATATCAGCACGGTAACCGGTGAGAAGATCATCGTGTTCACGCTCGACAAGCCTCCGGAGTTCAGATAAGTCAAGGGGATACGAGGGACCAGCGACAGCGGGGTGTCGCCCTTGAACCGCGCCGGAGGCGGGGAGTAGATTAGCACACTGCCTGGGGGGCCCACGGAGAGGGGATCCGTACAGATCCTGGCTTCAGGGAGCCGCGGGCGGCAGCACCAGTGTATCGGTGCACCGGACAACAGGCCTGTGCGGGACGGCGACAGTCGGAACAGCACGGGAGAGGTGGTCTCGGAACCATGAAGATGCCGCGAGGTGCGGCACATCTTGTGGTTCTTTTTGTTTCTGAGGCCCCTCGGACTGTGTGACGGGGGTCGCAACCCGAACCCAGATACGGAGCAGACATGGCGTCGAAGAACTCGAAGTTGAACGCCTGGGTGGATGAGATGGCGGCGATGTGTGAGCCGGACAGTGTGTACTGGTGTGACGGCTCAAAGAGAGAATATGACAGGTTGATGGCGGGGATGGTGAAGAGCGGGGCGACGACGGCGCTGAAGAAGCGGCCGAACAGTTTTCTGTTTCGCTCGCACCCCAGTGACGTGGCCCGGGTGGAGGATCGGACCTACATCTCGTACAAGAACAAGGATGAGGCGGGGCCGACCAACAACTGGATCGATCCGGATGAGTTGAAGACCACGATGCGCGGGCTGTACAAAGGCTGCATGCGTGGACGCACGCTGTACGTGATCCCGTTCTCGATGGGGCCGATCGGCTCGCCTATCTCCAAGGTCGGTATCGAGATTACCGACAGCGGTTACGTGGTGTGCAACATGCATATCATGACGCGGGTTGGTACGAAGGTGCTGGAGGTGCTGGGTACCGACGGGGAGTTCATTCCCTGCATGCATTCGATTGGTGCGCCCCTCGAAAAGGGGCAGAAGGACATGGCGTGGCCGTGCGCGCCCATCGAGAAGAAGTACATCGCGCATTTCCCGGCCGAGAACACGATCTGGTCGTTTGGCTCGGGCTACGGCGGCAATGCGCTGCTGGGGAAGAAGTGCCTGGCGCTGCGTATCGCTTCGGCCATCGCCCGGCGCGAGGGCTGGATGGCGGAGCACATGCTTATTCTTCGCCTCACCAACCCCAAGGGCCGCCAGTTCCACATCGCAGCGGCATTCCCTTCCGCGTGCGGCAAGACCAATCTCGCCATGCTGCAGCCGACCATTCCCGGCTGGAAGTGCGAGTGCATCGGCGACGACATTGCGTGGATGAAGATCGGGCCGGACGGACGCCTGTACGCGATTAACCCCGAAGCCGGGTTTTTCGGTGTCGCGCCGGGCACGTCGTACAGCTCAAACCCGATGGCGATGGATTCGCTCAAAGAGAACTGCATCTACACCAACTGCGTGCTCACCGATGAGGGGGATATCTGGTGGGAGGGCATGGACGGTGAGCCGCCCGCGCACGGGATTGACTGGAAGGGCAACGACTGGACACCGGCGGGCAGGAACCCGGGT
>CAZJJT010000716.1:0-2569 GCA_964546395.1 uncultured Fibrobacterota bacterium | reverse complement strand
AGGTACGCCGTGACATCATCCTCCACCTCGATGTCGTGCCACTGGCCCAGGCGGCAGAATCCCCGTACGGTCTCGGGCATTCCGCAAATCCACTGCAGAAGGTCAAGGTTGTGCGGGCACTGGTTGAGCAGAACCCCACCTCCTTCACCCTTCCATGTTGCGCGCCAGCCGCCTGATCGATAGTAGGCCTCGGTGCGGAACCAGTTGGTGATAATCCAGTTGACACGGCGCAACTCGCCAAGCGTCCCGTCCTCGACCAGCTGCTTGAGCTTGATGTAGCGGGCCAGGGTCCGCATCTGGAACATCGCGGCAAACACCTGCTTCCTGCCCCTGTGTGCCGCAATAAGGCGTTCGCAGTCGGCCTTGTGTACCGAAATCGGCTTCTCCACAAGGACATGCAACCCCTTGCGGAGCGCGGCTACACCTACCGTGGTATGCGCATAGTGCGGGGTGGCGATTATCACCGCGTCCACCGTGCCGGAGCCAATCAGTGCGGCCGGATCGGTGTACGCTTCGCATCCCAACTGCTCCGCCACCTGCGTGGCTTTCCCCGGGGCTGCGTCGCATACCGCCACCAGGCTTGCCCCACGCGTGTTGTTCTTCACGTCCCGTGCATGGCTCGTACCCATCCCGCCCACGCCAATCACACCCATCCGCACCGGTTTCATCCTCAACTCCTCGGCAGTCGCAGACGGGCCGCCTGCAGCGGCCCGCGCGGGTTACGAACAGAGGTTCGCCTTGATGTACTCGAAGCTCAGCTTCAGTGACTCGAACGGATCGTTGTTGCTCCAGTTGCCGTCCTGCTCCACGATGAACCACCTGCAGCCTGATTTTTCGGAGGCGGCCACGATTGTATCCCAATGGAGGTTCCCGTGGCCGATTTCCTTGAATACGCGGCTGTTGTCGGCCGCCAGGCCGTAGTCCTTCATGTGCAGCAATGGCAGTCTGCCAGCCAGCTTCGCACACCATGCGGTCGGTTCCCCGCCGCCAGCCTGCACCCAGTGCGTGTCGATCTCGCCCTGAAGGTTGCGAGGGTCGGTCATGGCATAGATATGCTCGAGTATTGTCTTGCCGCCCACCCGGCGGAACTCCAGGTGGTGATTGTGGTAGGTCAGCACCATCCCTGCCTTCGCCAGCACGGCACCGGCGCGGTCCATGCTGTCGGCGAACCGCTTGACATCATCGACCGTGTCCAGAGGGACTGAGCCCGGGTGAGGAACGGCCGTGTAGGCGCAGCGGAGCTTGCCGAGGCGCTCTACGATCGCCTGCGGCTTCTCAAGAATCTTCTGCGATGACTCATGGGTGGCACAGCACACCAGGCCCTCGCCGTCAAGAATCTTCATCAACTCCGCTTCCTCTATCGGCCCCATCCCGGAAACCTGTACCGCTTCGTAGCCCATCTCCCGCACCTTCTTCATCGATGCCGCAATGTCGGCCGGCGTCTTGATCCTCTCGCGAACCGTGAACAGCTGTGCTGCAACCTGTGCGATCTTCATGCCGTGCCTTTCGCCCCTGATGTATTGTTTTTTTGCCACGCTCCCCGGGAGTCCCCTCGGCGTTTTGGCAATAATACAATACAACGCCGAGACAAGCCATAGGCAATGTGGACATTGGCATAGCGTTTCTTGCCGCGAGGAACCATGACCAGAAACCCGAGAGTCCAGAAGTACCGTGAAAGCTACGCTTCACACGCCCATGCCTACGACCGGTTCGAAGCGCCTTTGTGTATCAGCGGTGCTGTGACTTCGCGCTGGGGACCCGGAGACAACTTCACCCGGCAACGCCGCACCAACATGTCACTCAGCCTGGTGACCATGGGAGAGGCACGGTTCCGGCAGGAAGAGCGTGAGGGGAGGGTAAGAGCCGGACAGGTGTTTCTCGCGCACCACGGCACCTCACAGCGGTTCGAAACCGCATTGGACGGGTTCCTCCACAAGCGTTCGCTGATTCTCGAGGGGCCGCACATCGACACATTTGTCACCGCTCTCGGCCTGCAGGGAGTGGACGTGGTGACGCCGTCGGACCGGGGCCGCATGACCGCGCTGTTCAGGCGGGCGCGATTCCTGCTCTACCACAAGCCACCCGCCTACGCGGCGATGGCCTATGCCACGGCCTACGAGGTGCTGCTCGAGTGCAGTCGCGGTCTTGCGCCGGGCTATCCGGCACAGCTCTCGGAAGCGGTGCGCTACATCCGGCGCAACCTCCACCGCCGTCTCACCCTCCGCGAGATAGCCGAGTGCACGAACCTGAGCATCCGCCAGTGCAATCGTCTGTTCCACGAGCATGCCGACACCTCACCGGTGCACTTCGCGATTCGGCAGAAGATGGCGATGGCGGCGGGGATGCTGAACAACACGACTGCGACAGCCAAACAGGTTGCGGCTGCCGTGGGCTACGATGATCCGTTCAGGTTCTCTCTGCAGTTCAAGCAGCACTTCGGGATGAGTCCGACTCACTACAGAAACAGGCACTGAGGCGGAAAGTGAAGTGGGGAGAAGTGGACAGCGCAGAGGAGTGCCACACACATGCCAGGTGTTGCATGCACAAGGGGCTACATGCCGTTCCAGAG
>CAZJJT010000715.1:0-2575 GCA_964546395.1 uncultured Fibrobacterota bacterium | reverse complement strand
GGACCAGTCCTCGAAATAGATGTTCATCCGGATTTCCATATCCCGGGCGATGTCGACGTGGGAGAGGGGTTCGACGGTGATGCGTACGTGAAGCGCCTGAAAGAGAACGGCGTAGACCTGGTTGTGTTCTTTGCAAAGTGCCACTATGGCCACTGCTACTACTATACCGATATCGGGTACCGTCACCCGCGCCTGAAAAGCGACATGCTCGCCGAGGTGATCCGCGGGTGCAGGAAGCACGGCGTGGGACTCGGCGCCTACTTCTCGGTGTTCCTCGACACCCAGGCAATCGAGCACCATCCCGACTGGCGGCTCCAGGCCACTGACAACAAGGTGGATGCCGGCTTTGACAGCGGCAACTACCTTCCCGTGTGTGTCAACAGTCCCTACCTGGAAGAACTGTTCATCCCGCAGAGCATCGAAGTGGTCACGAAGTACGACGTGGACGAGGTATTCTACGACACGATGACCGGTTTCAAGCCCTGCTTCTGCGACAACTGCAGGAAGCTGTTCGGCCATCCGATTCCGCACAACAGCGAGGACCCGCGCTGGCTCAAGTACGTTGCCTGGTACCGCGACCGCTACGACCAGTTCTTCGCGCGCACGGCCCGCGAGGTGCACGCTGCCAATCCCGACGTTGCCGTCGCGTTCAACTGGGAGTGGGGTGTGCGCAAGCCAATCGATCCGCCGCCGCATATCACGCGCCTGTCGGCCGATCTGATTCCCACGGCAACAGTGGCCAGCACGCTTTCGCACTACTTCGCGGGCACGGGCTACCCGTTCGACTACATGTGCGGACGGTTTCTGCACGGCCTGGGCGACTGGAACAACGCCACCCCCGAGACAATCACGTACACCGCCGCATCCACCATCGCCAATGGCGGCAGCTTCTACATCATCGACCGCCAGCTTCCCGACGGCCGACTGGAAGAGCGCGGCTACGCCATGATGAAGCAGGTGTTCGTCGACTTTGTGCAGCCGCGCCGTGACGTGGTGGAGGGTACGACGCATGTTGCCGAAGTCGCGGTGCTGCACTCGCACGACCACTTGATGGGAGACAAGCTGCAGTTCTTCCCCGACCCCAACGCGCGCAAGGACCGTGCAGACCCGTTCGAGGGCGTGTGCCGCATGTTCATGCACCACGCGCGCCACTACACGGCACTCAGCACGCAGGCACTCGCGAAGCGCTGTTCAGAGTACCCGCTGGTCATCATCCCCGAGACCGAGTTTCTCGACACCGCTACGCTCGACGCACTCACCGCGTATGTCACCGCGGGCGGAAAGCTGCTGGTCACGCAGTCACCGGCCCAGGCCGGGGTCAACCGTCGCCTGCTGGAACTGGCCGGCGTGTCGCACGAAGGGTTCTCGCCGCTGCACTACTGCTATTTCGGCGACGGCCCCGAGCCTCCGTCGGCAAGCGGCAGCATCTCGCTTGTCAAGCCGGTGAACGGTGCGAAGGAGATCGTGAAGAGCATCTCGCCGCTCAAGGCCGGGAAGGGCGGGGCGAAGTTCGGGCACGGCAAGGCCCCGGCAGACAGGTACGAGGGCTACGCCGCGGCAATCGAGCGCACGGTGGGTAAGGGCACCGTGATCTACGTGGCAATCCCGCTGTTCGGCGAGTACTGGCGCAACCAGAACCCCTACATGTCCGACTTGCTGTTCTCGCTTGTCGACCGCCTGCTCCCCCGTCCGACCGTGCGCGTGGATACGAAGGCACAGGTGGAGATGGTCGCAGTGCGCAAAGGCCGCGATCTGATTGTCCACCTGGTGAACCACAGCGGCCGCGAACGGCTGCTCGGGTACTGGTACCCGCTCATTGAGTACATGCCCGTACTGCGCGATATCCCGGTGTCGGTCCGCGTGGACAACGCCAAACCGACGATGCGCCTCGCTCCTTCGGGGCAGAAGGTATCGTACGAGGTCGAAGATGGCTACGCACGGGTGAACGTGGCAGAACTGGAGTTCATGGAGAGTATCGTTGTGGAGGGATACTTCGGGTGATCGCATCTGTGGTTTCCATGTTCGACCGCAACCGGCTTCGAAAGGAAGAAGGCAATGGCATCCTCAACAGCTGAACGCGCACTCAACCAGGGCAAAGGCATTGTCCGCCTCGCCCCCAACTGGGTCCCCCGGTCGTTCTGTGTTCCCGGCCGCCGCATCAAGCTCCACCCCGACGACTACTATGCCATGGGCGGCAACCGCGGGGGAATCGATGAGCGGTGGTTCTCGTCCACGACACCTGCCGACAATGGCCCGTTGACATCGGTGAACGAGGGTCTCAGCCAGGTCGTGCTCGAGGATGGCGGGCGGACCGAAACCGTGCTGCTGCGCGATGCAGTGGGCGAACTCAAGAGCGCGCTCATAGGCGAGCGGCTCTGGAAGCAGTACCAGTGCTGGCCCATGTACTCGAAATTCTTCGACAACCAGGGCCCACTCCCCCACCACATCCATCACCGTGACGAACACGCTGCACTGGTGGGGCAGAAGGGCAAGCCAGAAGCGTACTACTTCCCGCCACAGGTCAACAATCACGGCGGCGATTTCCCCTACACGTTCTTCGGCCTGGTTCCCGGTA
>CAZJJT010000714.1:0-2576 GCA_964546395.1 uncultured Fibrobacterota bacterium | reverse complement strand
AACCCGACCTTGGTTTTACCCTTGTCGGATTTCGCATCGTGGAGCGCCTCGATGATCACGCGGGAGTTCTCCTTCAGCCGTACCACCGATTCACGGTTTATAATAATCTCCGCGCGCCCGTCACTGCCCGTCTCAACCACGTCGCCGGGCTCCAGGATCGTGTTGGCCCCGACCGCCGCTGTTCTGCCCCCGCGGGTGAGTCTCAGCGACCCCTTCGCGTACGTAACCACTCCCTGGTTTGCCTGCACGTTCTGTTCGAACACTTCCACTTCCTTGGCGGGCAAGGTGGCACGGGCAGGGTCCTTGGCGGTGATGGGCTTGCGCAACCGAAGGGTCTGGCCGGGTTTGACGAGGTTGATGTCGGCGATAGAGGGGTTGGCACTGGCGATGGACTTGGCCAACTCGGGCGAGTAACGGCCGTAGTACTTGATGCAGATGAGGCTGACGGTCTCGCCGCGGGCAACCTTGTGCGTGAGGTATGCGGCCTTGCCGGCGGGGCCCGCACCAAGCAGACCCAGGCCAATGCACGTGAGGAGCAGCGCGCGAGCGGTTGAGAGAGCTGTCTTCATGGAACGCTCCTTCCCTTAGATGTCCACTGTGATGCGAAGCGGCGGCAGGTCTGCCGCACCGTCCGCCGACACTTCCGCCCACACGGTCCTGCTGTCGGTCCCGGTGCGCACCGCGCGCTCGGAGGCCCCGAGGTGCAGCGGTCCGGAGAGTGTCAGCAGGTACTCTTTCAGGTCCTGTGCGGCGGCGGAAGGTGCCGCATCGGGGGCCCAGTGCCCGGCGTGCGCGCGGCACAGCCGCTGAAGTCGCGCCCTCAGCAGTTCGTAGCCGAACAGCGTCGCCTCTCTCCCGTGCACGTCCGGGTTGACTATCGTGCACAGCGGCAAGTGTCCCTCGCCGCGGTCGCTGAGAAGCACCAGCCCCGCCTGGTGTCCCTCCAGAACAACCCCGGGATCGATTGCCCGGTTGCCACTGACCGTGAACTGGAAGCTCTTCTCCAGCTCCTCCCCCGCAGGCACCATCGCGGCAAGCGGCGACCCTCCATCCACCAGCATCCTGACCACGTCGTGCGCCACGAGCCAGGCTGAACCGCACTCGGGGGCCGGCAGTTGGCTGGTATCGACGCGCACGCGTGGCGCGCAGAGCGTCACAAACCGTGAGTCGGCGTTGCGTCTGAACCGCCGTAGCGGTACCTGCGAGTCATCCAGCAGCAGCTCGCGGATACTCTCTTCGTTCATCGCCGAGTCCACCAGCGGCTCGTCTCGAGCCACCGACGCAAGCACCATCACCGAATGCGTGGCAGCGAGTGACGCCACGTGGGCAAGGGCTTTCATGTCGGTCATGACGATGTGCAGGGGATAGTCCCAGACAAGCATGTCGGGAGCGCACGCCGCCGAGGTACACGACTCGAGCACCGCCTGAAGCGACTGCTCCATACGCTCACGTGAAGCCGAACACACGCGGACCGTGCAGGCACCACTGGTCCCGGCCGCGCTCACCAGGTGCCGCAGGGCCATCCATGCTCCCCGTGGCCCGTTGATTCCCGGCTGCTCCAGCAGCCGCCGAAGCTCTTGAGTACGGATCGCTGCAGTCTCGGCCGCCAACCGCACCAGTGCGTCATGGCGGTCCGAGGCGGTGGCATGTGGCGCTGCCAGTGCATTGAGGATGCGCGTGCGGAGCGGCCCGCCCCCCGAGACAGCCCGGATTTCGTCACCGGCTCGAGCGTCGTTCAACGTCCCGTCGAGAAGCCCGCCAAGCACACGTTGGAGCTGCGCGAGTGCGGCGGTCCCGGGCACCAGGGGCTCAAACGACTCGGCACGCAAATCGGCCAACGCGCGCACTTGGTGGCAGGTTTCACCGTGCCGGTCGAGCTTGAGTGCCGCCCCGCGCGAGGCCATGAACTCATCCCACGTCGTGTTGTCCACCGGGTGCGGGTCGAGGTCCTCGTAGCCGAGACCGGCACAGACGAGCACATGCCACGGCGGCATGGAAGGCCGGGGGAGAACGCTCTGGCTCGCACCAGACCCGGCCACGGGTGATTGCTCGAGTTGCCTGCTGAGTTCCGACACGTGTTGTTTCCCGTTCAGTGGCAGCAGGCGCGGTGTGCGCGCACTGAGAAAGCAAATATAACTGACTCCGCTCGGAGCGCCCACGCAGGGAGTGCTATACATATTGACAAGATAGCACCGGATGGCGTACACCGGGTGTGACTCTGGTCACACCCGGTGTACGCCTGGGACTCGTCGTGCCGAACACCGGGTACGTCCGCCTGCACCGCGACTCAGGTGTCGAGGCGGAATATCTCGTCGATATTCTTCAGAAAGTCGTCACTGCCCGGCAGGTCGCGTTCGGTGGCGAACCCCTGCTGGGCTTGTTGCGGCTGCTGCGCAAACGGGTCTGCCGTCTGCTGTTGCTGCTGCCGCGGGGCGGCTGGCTTGGCTGCGGCTGGTGCAGGAGCCGCTTTCTGCTGGGGACGCGACGGTGGTGCCTGCTGTGGAGCAGCCGCCGGGCGGGCCTGCTGGGAGCGGGGTTTCTGCGCGGCCGCCTGCGGTTGCGCTGCCGGTGCACCG
>CAZJJT010000713.1:1512-2578 GCA_964546395.1 uncultured Fibrobacterota bacterium | reverse complement strand
CGGCGGCCGAAGTGCGGTTCCTCATGTCGAACCTGCGGCGCTTCCTTCGCGAGAGTCAGACCCTCTCTCGTCTTCAGCACCGCGGTATCTGCCGCGTGCACGGTGTGGAAGAGCATGAGGGCAATCCGTGCATCGTGATGGAGTACGTGGAAGGTGCGAACCTGTCACGACTCCTCCGCTTCCTCGCCTCGCCCACGCTGTCGGGCACCGAGAGCGGTAAGGGCGATACCTCCAGCACGGCCGAGTTGGGCACCATTGTCGATGAAGCGTCGCGGATTGCCGATACGGGCGAGGATGACGCGCCGCCCAGGCCGCCGCAGTCGGGCGAGGCGGGACGGATACTGCCCTTGCAGCAGACGCTGTCGGTGGTCATGAAACTGTGTGACGCGGTTCAGTATGCGCATGAGCACGGTGTGTTCCACCGCGATATCAAACCGAGCAACATCATTGTGCGGCGTGACGGAGACCCGGTGCTGCTGGACTTCGGTGTGGCGCGGTTTCTCGAGGATCCAACCGAGAAGCACGACCGGCTCACCGCGGAAGGGCAGGTATTCGGCACCATCGACTACATGGCGCCTGAGCAGGCGGATTCGGGCAGGGATGTCGACGAGCGGGCGGACGTGTACAGTATCGGCGCCATTCTGTACGAGATGGCGTGCGGACGGCGGCACTTCATCAGCAGCGGCAATATCGTGCGCGACATCGGCAATCTCTACGACCACGAGCCGGTGCCCCCGCGCCGCCACTACCGCAAGATGGACCGTGACCTTGAAGCGATCATCCTCAAGGCACTGGCACTCGAGCCCGCGAGACGCTATCGATCGGCGCGCCAGTTGTCGCAGGAACTCGGTCGCTACCAGCGGGGGGAGCCTATCCTGGCACGGCGACGCACGGTGTTCACGCGCATGCTCCGGCTGGCCGTGCGCCACCGCACCGTGGTGCTCAGCACGGCACTGGTGCTGGGCATGGGTCTGGCAACCGGCGGCTACTTCGCGCTCGACTACTACCGCCACTGGGGCAACTGGATCCGCGTTCAGCACCACGACTTCGTGTCAGGCGAGTACCT
>CAZJJT010000713.1:0-1502 GCA_964546395.1 uncultured Fibrobacterota bacterium | reverse complement strand
TCGAGTTTGTCGATCGTGAGGGGGGTGCGGCCCGGCCGTGGGAGGTCGACACGGGCGGGATGGTGATGGAGATGAGTGACTGGTGCTGGCTGCGCGCTCTCCGGGTATCGGGTGACGTGCGCGTGGTGCTGCGGCTGGCGTACCGTGGGCTGCCCGACGGCGTGGAGATTGCGCTCAACGCGGCCGACGACGAGGTCCCGTTCTGGTACGCGCTCCCGCGGGGCTACTCGTGCCAGGTGGCGGGCTACGACGGGACACTCGATTTCGTGTCGCTCAACCACACACCCGACCTCGCGCGGGTCTCCCACCCATCCCCGTCGCTCCCGGTGCAGGAGTTCACCGTCGTGTTCCAGCGGAAGGGAAGGGCGGTGGAGTTGCTTGTGAACGGGCGGCTGCAGTCGCGTGAGGTCGATCGCATGCCGCTGTGGGGCCCCTCGTTCAGCCGTATCGGCGTGCGAAGCTTCGCATCGGCGGCGGTTATTCGCTCGCTGGACGTGTACCACCTGTCGATGCCGCAGGCAAGTGACCCACTGCTGGTGGTCGATGCGCTGAACGGACTGGGGTACTACCGTGACGCGATGGATGCAGCGCTGGGAGTGGCACGCGACTACGCAGGCACCGAGCTGGCCGAACGTGCGTTGCTGCAGGCGGTGCTGTCGGCCTACGAGATCGAGGCGCCCGTGCGCGACAGCCTCACGCGCGCCCTGTCCGACCTGTTTGTGGCCCGCTATCCCCGTTCACCGTACTGGGAAGTAGTGCGGGAGCGGGAGATGGCCGAGTTGTGGGAACTGCGGGAGTACGAAGCGGCGCTGCGCATGCTTCCTGGTCACTACGAGCTGTTTCCGCGTTCGGAGGTCGCTGTCGCTCTTCAGCAGATCGGCGCCGGCGGGGGCGTGCCGGCAAACCACTCGGCGGCGCTGTTCGATTGGCTGGTGCGCACCCCGGGGGTACGGGCGGTCGATGCCACGGGGATGGGTGAGGGGGTGTTGCCGCGCCTCGGCGGCTCCGCCATCACCCATCTTCGCTGCACGCAGTCACGGGTCGAAAGCCTGGGCCCGTTGCGCGGGTTGCGGCTGCACTGGCTGGTGATGAACACCAACGAGGTGAGTGACCTGCGTCCGCTGGCAGGCATGCCGTTGCGG
Source organism: uncultured Fibrobacterota bacterium (assembly GCA_964546395.1). Taxonomy (GTDB): domain Bacteria; phylum Fibrobacterota; class Chitinivibrionia; order Chitinivibrionales; family CAZJJT01; genus CAZJJT01. Next base: position 360 of record CAZJJT010000713.1, on the reverse strand, counting down.
TATCTCGACTGCAGCAGAAACCGCCTCAAAACACTCGCGGGCCTCGAGGGGCTTCCGCTGCGCGTGGTGATGGCGTTCCAGAACGAGCTGGAGACGGTCGCGGCGCTGGAGGGTTGTCCGGTGCAGAAGCTCTTTCTTGAGGGAAACCAGCTCCGCAGTATTGAGCCGTTGCGGGGGATGCCGCTGGTGGAGCTTGGCATCGGCATGAACCAGATCGAGTCACTCGAGCCGCTCTCCGGGTGCAGGATAGAGCGCCTTGCCTGCAGCGGCAACCGGATCAGCGACTTCTCGCCGTTGCGGGGGATGCCGCTGGAGGAGTTGGCGTGCGGCGACAGCCCGTCGTTCGATGTCAGTGTGCTG
>CAZJJT010000712.1:0-2586 GCA_964546395.1 uncultured Fibrobacterota bacterium | reverse complement strand
GTAGAGGGCGGCGTGTTCCTGCTGATGTCGCCGTTCGGCAAGGACGAGATCTGGGGGAAACTCCCCGGCCGCGTGCAGCAGCAGTTGATCGACAGGAAGGCGAAGTTCTACGTGATTGACGCGTTGACGATTGCCGAAGGACTCGGGCTGGGCGGCCGCGTGAACGTGATCATGCAGACCGCGTTCTTCCGCATCAGCTCGATCATGGAGCAGGTCGCCGCGGTGGATGCGATCAAGCACGCGATCGAGAAGAGCTACGGCAGGAAGGGCGAGAAGATCGTCAAGATGAACTCGGATGCCGTGGACCAGGCGCTGTCGGCGATCGAGGAAATTGCGGTACCGGCAAAGATCAGCAACCCGGTGGAGGCGATCAAGGCAGTGCCGGACCATGCACCGGAGTTTGTCAAGCAGGTGACCGCGAAGATCCTGATGCAGGAGGGGCACACGCTGCCGGTGTCGGCGATGCCGGCGGACGGGACCTGGCCAACCGCAACCACGCAGTATGAGAAACGCAACGTCGCGGTGCATGTCCCGGTGTGGAACCCCGAGGCATGCGTGCAGTGCGGACGGTGCTCGCTGGTGTGCCCGCACGCAGCAATCAGGCCGAAGGCGTACGAGGAGAAGCACCTGAAGGGTGCACCGCCGACATTCAAGTCAACCGACGCCAAGGGCAAGGAGCTTGCCGGACTCAAGTACACGCTTCAGGTTGCGGTGGAAGACTGCACCGGCTGCGGCACTTGTGTTGAGAACTGCCCGGCAAAGGCCAAGGGCGCGATCACGATGCAGCCGCAGCTTCCTTTGCGTGAAGCGGAGGCAGCAAACTACGCGTTCTTCCTCGGCAACATCCCCAACACCAGCCCCGACAAGTACGATACCTCGACAGTGAAGGGCAGCCAGTTTGTGCAGCCGCTGTTCGAGTACTCGGGAGCGTGTGCCGGCTGCGGTGAGACTACATACGTCAAACTGGTCTCGCAGTTGTTCGGCGACCGGGCGATGATTGCCAACGCCACGGGGTGTTCTTCGATCTACGGTGGGAACCTTCCTACCACACCCTACTGCAGGCGCGAGGACGGGCGCGGACCGACCTGGAACAACTCGCTGTTCGAGGACCCGGCGGAGGTGGCGTTCGGCATGCGACTGGCGGTGAACAAGTTCGCGACGCAGGCAACTGAGGTCGCGAACAAGCTGATCGCCGCGGACAAGACCGCTGCAGGACTCAAGAAGGTGCTTGGCGAGATCCTCGCGGCTGACCAGTCGACCCAGGCCGCAATCGAGCAGCAGCGCGCGCGCGTGGCTGAGGCGGCCTCCCTCCTCGGCAAGGATGGCAGCACCGAGGCGAAACTGCTCCTGACCATCGTGGAGTACCTGGTGAAAAAGTCGGTGTGGGCGTTCGGCGGTGACGGCTGGGCGTACGATATCGGCTACGGCGGGCTGGACCACGTGATCGCCTCGGGCCAGAATGTCAACATCCTTGTGCTCGATACCGAGGTCTACTCAAACACCGGCGGCCAGGCTTCCAAGAGCACGCCCATGGGCGCGGTGGCACGCTTTGCGGCAGGCGGCAAGCCGGTGGGCAAGAAGGACATGGGCATGATGGCGATGAGCTACGGGTATGTGTACGTGGCCAAGGTTGCCGTGGGCGCCAACCCGAACCAGATGGTGAAAGCATTTGTGGAGGCCGAGGCATACGACGGGCCGTCGCTGATACTCTGCTACGCGCACTGTATCAACCACGGAATCAACATGGTGAAAGGGCTGGAGCAGCAGAAGAAGGCGGTGGAGTCGGGTCACTGGCCGCTGTACCGCTACAACCCCGCCCTTGTGGCACAGGGCAAGAACCCGTTGCAGCTCGACAGCAAGGATCCCACCATCCCACTCAAAGACTACGTCATGGGCGAGAACCGCTACTCGGTGCTGCACAGGGCGAAGCCTGAGGTCTCAGACAAGTTCATTGAGCGTGCGCAGGAGACGATCACACAACGGTTCGCGATGCTGAAGACGCTCTCAGGAGCAGCGTCGTAGACGAGCGATGCGGAAGCAGCGGCCTCAGCAGAGCCGGGACCTGTACTGGCTGTTTGGTATCCGGCTGCTGCTGGGAGGGGTGCTGCTGCCAATCGCAGAACTCCTCTGCCTGCACCACACGTCCCTTGCGCTCAGTATCGCGTTCGCGCTGAGCCTGGCGGTCAGCCCGGTCGGCAAGCCGCTGACAGCACACGTGCTGGTCCTGGCGGCAGACGCCGTGTTTGCGCTCTCAGCACTCGCGGTATTCGCCTGGCTGGATATCGTGCCCGGCATGCTGCCCGCTTCGGCTGCTGCCGCCTTCGCCACCTACGCCATCCTCCACCTCGATGCCGGCACAGTGGCTGCCACCTGGTTCAGCAGGTACGCGTTTGTCGTGTGCTTTCTGGTGGTGGTCGGTGTGCAGGTGTCCCGTCTGTTCAGCCCCACGCATTACCTGGTGGTGACAACACTGGGAGTACGGGTCACCGTGCTGCTTCTCTGGCTGTGTGTGGCGGAGAACCTGCTGAGAGGATGGAAGTGGGCAGGGAGGGAGAGGGGAAGCAAGGGTCAGGGGATCGGTAGTCA
>CAZJJT010000711.1:1149-2587 GCA_964546395.1 uncultured Fibrobacterota bacterium | reverse complement strand
GACCATGTGTGTCCGGTGGAGCTGATGCTGCTCTCCACCGCGCTCCAGCAGCGCCATGAAGTGCAGATGGCGTTCCCGGGAATGAGTCCCCCCTCCGACACGGCGTCGATCGGCCTGGGAGCTGCGGACGCGTCGCTGGACGGTCTGGCGGCATACCTGTCGGGACAGGTGCTGGGCAGGAAGGCCGGTGTGCGTGTGCACAACGTCGATGTCGACCGGACGGCGACGGGGAGCTGTTCAGACAGTCGTTCGGGCACAACGGTTGACTCGGACGGGCAGGGATCGCTGGATCTGTGGGTCGTTCCTGCGCGTCTCTGGTGCCCGGTGCGCGGTCTCTCGCTGAGCGGCGCACTCGATCACCATGAGTATGATATCCGCGACACCTTCTTTGTTGACCCCTCGCACGAGGGTCTGTACTATCCGACTACTCACCTTCAGAGCCGCTGGAACAATGCATTCACCCTTCGTGCCGCCACCCTTATCCGCGAGCGCCACTGGGTGCTGCTCTCGCTTGCCGAATACAGCGCACCCGACTCCTCAGGCCACAGCCATCGCGCCTACTACGTGGACAGCACGGGTGCCATCTACCCAGAGCTGTTTGGGTCGACCGACCTGACGATGAAGCGCCGGTTCGATATCGAGGCCGCGTGGTCACCGCGACTGCGCCGCGGCGGCGTGCTCGTGGCCGGTGCGGGCGTGAGTACCGCGGTGTACCGCTCGTGGCTCAACTACCAGCAAGACCCTCTTGACCCGGTTCGCCGCGATATCGAGGACTCCGAGCCAACCGTGGAGCTGAGTGAACCCGCGGTGTACGCGTTCGAACGCTACGCGCGCAGTATCGACCTCGAAGTGGCGAAGGTACATGCGGGCGAAGCGCTTCACGTGTACTACGGCCGAACCATCGACCGCGTAGCCGAGTGGGAGTACCCGGGGTGGGGCGGCGCGCTCAGTATCTCGCTGCTGCTCGAGCATTCGGTACGTTCGTTCACGCTGCTTGCGGGGCTGCGCGGCACGTTGGAGTGGGAGCAGACGTTGTACAGCCGACGGGAGCCGGCGGGAGACTGGTACGGGCCGGAGGAGGACGCCACCATCGCGAATCTCTCGTTCACCGCAACCCCGTTCGTGGTCATCTGGCAGCCGGCCCAACGTACGCAGGTGTCGTTTGTCCCCGTTCTGGAAAATACGGGTGTCTGGCTGTGGAGCCTGGAGTTGCATCAGCAGTTCGGGCCGCGAAGGAGCGGTCGGGTCCGTCGCAATCGGGACTGATCCCCATCCGAACTGCTTTCCAGGGGCGATTGTCGATGAGGCACCACCTGCGAGGAGAGAGTATGCGTCGCACGCCGACACGAACATCTGCCACCCTGGTTCTCGCGCTGCTGCTTGCCGGCTGCATGCGAGACCGGATTACCGGCCCGGGCGGCAGTGACGGTGTCGAGAT
>CAZJJT010000711.1:0-1139 GCA_964546395.1 uncultured Fibrobacterota bacterium | reverse complement strand
CCCCAGCAGCGGCGGGCCGGAGGTGCGGGTAACCTATCCCGCCACACCGCCCGACACGGCTGAGTGGACCATGATGGTGTACATCTCCGGCGACAACAACCTCGAGAGCTACGTGGTTGTTGACATCGAGGAGGAGCTTGCGCTGATCGGGTCTACGCCGCAGGTGCAGGTGGTAGCGCTGGCCGACCGCTGCCCGGGCCGCGACCGGAGCCGTGACGACTGGCAGTCGACCAAGCTGTTCCATGTCACGCGAGGCATGGCCGCATCACCGGACAACGCGGTTGTCGACTGGGGCGAATGCAACATGGGTGAAGCGCAGGTGCTGAGCGATTTCGTCGCCTGGACCCGCGCCAACCACCCCGCCCGTCACTACATCCTCTACTTCTGGGGCCACGGCTGGAGCTGGCATCCAGGGTGGGTGATGGAGGACGAAACCAACAACGGGTTCCTTGACATGGACGAAATCGAAAGCGTGCAGGACTCACTGGGGTTCCTGGACGTGGTTGCGTACGACGCCTGCAACATGGCGGCAATCGAGGTGCACGCGCTGTGGCACGGGCATGCAGCCGCGGTCACCGGCTCGCAGGAGTGGGTGGGGTGGGACGGCATCGAGTCGGAGGACCTGCTCGCGCGGTTGAACGCGGACCCCTCGATGAGCGCCGCGCAGGTCGCGGCGGCAATCAGCCAGGGCACTACCGGCGATCTCACGTGGTCGGCGGTGGCGCTCGACACGCGCTTCGACACGCTCCTGTCAGCGGTCGACCACTGGGCGCTGGCGCTGATTTCCGGTCTTCCCACGCACCGCTCGCAGTACCAGGCGGCATTTGCAGCCACGCAGTCGTTCGAAGATGCGCCGATGGACAAGGACCTGTACGACATGGCGTACGAACTCAATCGCACGGTGGGCGACACGGCAATACAGTCGCTGTGCAGCCGCGTGATGACAGCGGTGAGCGATGCGGTGCTGCACGAGCACCACGACCGCATCTACGGTGGGGCGCACGGCATCACGCTCTACCATCCTGAGTCCGACTGGGCAAGTGACCCCGACAACGCCTACTACCGCACGCTCGGCTTTGCGCAGCAGACCGCCTGGGACGAGTTCCTTGCGGCGTGGCACACGGGGAGCGTGAGCAAGT
>CAZJJT010000710.1:0-2589 GCA_964546395.1 uncultured Fibrobacterota bacterium | reverse complement strand
TCGAACCTTCGACTCTCGCCTTAAAAGGGCGATACTCTACCACTGAGTTACTGGCGCAGCGCATTCGCGGGTCCCCCTTGAGCATGCACGGGGGCGCAGAATGATGAAAATACATAGCGTTGCACCTCTCTTTCACCCTGTGCCGGGTGTCTCCCTGCCCCATCGCAGCAAACGAGAGGCGGCAACAGCCCGACCGCGCTACTCCCTCGCCAGCACTTCGAACACCTGCTCCAGGCGGTTGCCGTCACTGTCCACGAGCGTGAGCCGGTGCGTGCCCGGCGAGGGGGCCAGCCCAACCTGGTGGATATCACGGGTCAGTCCCACGTAGTCTTCGTCGAGGTGCCAGAACACCACGGCCCCCGGCTCGCGGTGGGCCACCTCGAACACCACCTGCCCCGTGTTTCCGTCCAGTTCCCGCGGTACGAACACCCCGCTTCCCTCACGCGGCAGCAGCAGCGCCATGGGCGGTCTCCCGTCCGACTCCAGCGCCGCGCGGCAGTCGGGGCGGTACGGGGGAAGGGGGCGGTAGTCGGCGTGGTGACGGCGGTAGTACCACTCCATGGCAGGCGGCAGCGCGAACCACGACACCGCGCGCATGTCGGCGAACTCGGCGCACGAGGCGTGCACGCGCCACCGCCCGCTCGCGTCGCAGTGGACCGTGCGGCAGTACGGGCACGAGGGCCGTCGAAGGCCCGCGGCACCCACGGCAACCCGACGAGTGGCGGCACACGCGGGACCGGCTCGCAGGCCGCTTGCGGCGCAGACCTCCACTTCAACCAGCTCCGACTCCGGCACGTCGAACCATTCGCATCTGTCAAGAAGCCCGAACAGATCGAACAGGATCGGGGCGGCGGAACCGACCCCGGTCAGATTGGGCCTCCCCTCGCCGTCCGCGTTGCCCACCCACACGCCCACGGTGTGACAGGGCGTGACGCCCACCGCCCAGGCGTCGCGGTGGCCGTACGACGTACCCGTTTTCCAGGCAACACGACGGGCGCGTGCGTAGTGCTCCCACGCGCTCTCGTCTCCCGGCCGAACGACTTCCAGCAGCGCTTTCAGCGCCAGGTAGCACGACGCGGCGCTCAGCGGGGGCGGGCCGCCCGCCTGCGGCCACGGCGCGTCCGTCTCGAACACCGGGGGCACGAACGGAGCCCGTTCGCTGCCCGTGTCTGCGTACCCGCTCACCACGCGGGACAATCCCGCGTAGATACCCGTGATGTCCCAGAGCGTGCCCTCCGCACCCCCCAGTACCAGCGTCAGGCCGTAGTCGGCAGGGGGGCGACTGAGCGTCGTCATGCCAAGCAAACGCAGCAGTCCGGCGAACCGCTCCACGCCGTAACCCCTGAGCATATGCACTGCGGGGACGTTGAGCGAACGCGAGAGGGCCCGCGAAGCCGCCACGGCGCCTTCGTAGCCCCGCGTGTAGTTCTCGGGCGCGAACCCGCCCACACGCACGGGGATGTCGGGTACCAGTTCGCTGGGAAGCAGTTCCCCGCTTTCGAGCATGCCTGCATACAGCAGCGGCTTGAGCACACTGCCGGTGCTGCGGGGCGCGGTGATACAGTCGACGAAGAACGCATTGGCGGCGCTGTCGGCGGCAACCACGTTCCCGATGTAGGCGAGGACCGTATTGGCACGCGTGTCGAGTACCACCACCGCGGCGTTGTTGACCCCGTTGGCTGCCAGGCTCCGCATCCGCGTCTGCACGCGCTCGACGGACTGCTGCTGCAGCGACAGGTCGAGCGTTGTTCTCACGCGTGCCGTTCGCTCCCGCTGCGCGCGCCGTGCGCGCACGCGCTGCAGCAGATGAGGAGCGAATGAAGGGATGGGGTGGGGCCGCTCGGGCAGTGGTTCCGACACAGCAAGCGCGCAGCTCAGCGAGTCGAGATGGCCGGCCGCGGCGAGTCGTGCGAGGAGTGCGTTGCGCTTGCGGAGCAAGGCCGTGCGGTTGCGTCCGGGGTGAATCAGCGCGGGACTGTTGGGCAGGACCGCAAGGGTCGCGCTCTCGGCCCAGGACAGCGCACCGGGCTCCCGCCCGAAGTAGCGCCACGAAGCCGCTTCGAGACCGACCACATTACCGCCGAACGGTGCGTACGACGCGTACAGCGCGAGCACCTGCCGCTTGCTCCGGTGAAGCGAAAGGCGGGTGGCAAGCGCCATCTCGACGACTTTCTCGGGGACCGTCCGTGGACGGCCGAACCGCGAGAGTCGTATCACCTGCATGGTGATGGTACTCGCGCCGCTGAGCACGGCACGCCGCCTGACATTCTGCACCACGGCCCGCGCGACAGCCAGCGGGTCGACACCCAGGTGCCGGTAGTACCGACGGTCTTCCTGCTGCACGATACATGCGGTGAAGCGGGCCGGGGTGGTGTCGAGCGGCGGAAACCGCCACTGCTCATCTTCAGCGATAGCGGCCCCCAGCAGGCGCCCTTCGCGATCCAGCAGCACCGTCGAGCAGGGCGCATCGAAGAGCCGCAGCGGGAGCAGGATCCAGGTGAGAACACAGAACAGGGCGAGGGTTGCTCCAAGCGCCAGGCGGTGGCGAAGCAGGACGGAGCGTACCCGTGAGACTGACAGCATCAGACC
>CAZJJT010000709.1:0-2600 GCA_964546395.1 uncultured Fibrobacterota bacterium | reverse complement strand
GGGGCTGTAGCTCAGTTGGGAGAGCATCAGGCTGGCAGTCTGAGGGTCGTCGGTTCGAACCCGTCCAGCTCCAGAACACAACACCCCTCGAGTCCTTCGGACCCGGGGGGTGTTCTTGTTCTACGGCACCTCCACGCAAGGGGTATCCATGTCGCGCCGCCCGCCTTCACCCGCATGGGTCGACAACGCCGTGTTCTACGAGATCTACCCGCAGACGTTCTGCGACAGCAACGGTGACGGCATCGGCGATATCCCCGGTATCATCGGCAAGCTCGACTACGTGCAGAGCCTGGGGGCAAGCGCGGTGTGGCTCAACCCGTGTTTCGTGTCGCCGATGCGGGACGCGGGCTACGATGTGGCCGACTACTGCAGGGTCGACCCGCGCTACGGCACGAATGCTGATCTGAGACGGCTGTTTCGTGAGGCGCGGAAGCGGGGGATCCGCGTCATTCTCGACCTCGTACCCGGGCACACCTCCGTTGATCACCCCTGGTTCAAGGCTTCGTGCGACCCCCGTCCGAACGCGTACACCAACTGGTACGTGTGGACGAAGAGTACGTGGGATTTCGGGGGGAAGAAGTTTCGCGGGAAGATGATCCACGGGTATTGCGGCCGCGACGGCAACTTCATGACCAACTTCTTCTGGTCGCAGCCGGCGCTGAACTTCGGGTTTGCCCGTCCCGAGGCGGCGTGGCAGTTACCGGTGGACAACCCGGATGTCAAGGCGCTCCGGGCCGAGTTTCGCCGTATCATCCGGTTCTGGCTCGACATGGGAGCGAGCGGCTTCCGCGTCGACATGGCTGGGTCGCTTGTCCGCAACGACCCGGGCGGCCGCGAGATGATCAGGTTCTGGCGCGAGATCCGCGAGATGATCGACCGCGAGTACCCGGATACGTTCCTCGTCTCCGAGTGGTCCTCGCCGGTACACGCGCTCAAAGCGGGTTTCCACGCCGATTTCCTCCACTGGTTCAGGGAGTACAACGACCTGTTTCGCAACGAGGGCTGGAAGACATCAGACCCCACCGGCAAGCACAGCTATTTCCACCGCAGCGGCAGGGGCGATATCCGCCGCTTCCTGAACGTGTACCTGGGCCTGCTGGGCAAGACGCGCCGCAATGGGTACATTTCGATCCCCGTGGGCAACCACGACCTTCCTCGGATCAACATGGGCCGCAGCACTGACGATCTCGAGCTGGTGAGTGCGTTCCTGCTCACGATCCCGGGCGTACCGTTCCTGTACTACGGCGACGAGATCGGTATGCGCCAACTCGAAGGCGACCTGCCGGTGAAAGAGGGCTGCTATCCTCCGCGAAACGGTGCGCGTACGCCCATGCAGTGGACCTGCGGCCGCAACGCCGGGTTTTCCACGGCAGCTCGCTCGAGACTGTACCTGCCGATGGACACTGCGCGTGATGCCCCCTGTGTTGAGGTCCAGGAGCGCAGTCGGCGTTCGCTGCTGAACCGCACGCGGGCGCTGGTGGCGATGCGTCGGCGGGAGCCGGCCCTGGCAGCCTATGCCGATTTCGTTCGGCTTGCGCCGGGCAGCCGTGGCGGGTATCCTTTGGTCTACCTTCGCCGCAACGGCCGTCACCGCCTGCTCGTCGCGCTGAACCCTTCGGGCCGCGCGGTACGTGCACGCGCAGGTGTGCGGGCACAAGCCGTGTCGCTGGTGTGCGGCAACGGACGGACGGTCACGGCAGCGTGTGCCGGCAGCAGTGTCAGCATCGCACTGAGCGGGCGGAGCTACGGGGTATTCAGGCTGTAGTCGCGACGGGCGGGGAGTGTCGCAGTGTTGCCTCTGTCGGCCGTGGACAGTTATTTTGCGTCGTCTGTTCTTCTACCAGGAGTACCTCGCGAGCTCATGGAGGATTCATGAAAGCGTATTCTGCTGATGCCATCCGCAACGTCTGCCTGCTTTCCCACGGGGGTGTTGGCAAGACGTCACTTGCCGAGGCGGCCTGTTTCACCGCCAAGACCACGTCGAAGATGGGCAAGGTAGACAGCGGCACCAGCGTGTTTGACGCGCGCGGCGATGAGAAGGAACGTCGCATGACCATCTCGGCCACCGTGGGCTACTGCGAGTGGAAGGATACCAAGGTCAACGTGGTGGATGCGCCGGGGTTCCTTGACCTTGCTGGTGAGATAGTCGCCAGCCTGCGCGCGGTTGAGACGGCGGTGCTGCTCATCGATGCGACGTCGGGGATCCAGGTGGGAACCGAAGTCGCGTACCGGTATGTCAATGAGGCAGGGGTGGCACGGTTGTTTTTTGTCAACTGTATGGACAAGGAAAACGCGCACTTCGACAACACGCTTGAGGCCGCCAAGGCCTCGTTCGGGACTTCGGTGGCGCCGCTTGTTATTCCAATTGGCGCGGGCGGTTCGTTTCGTGGCGTGATTGACCTGGTGAGCAAGGAAGCGTTCGAGTACACGCGCGATGGCAACGGCGTCGGCAAGAAGACCGACATCCCGGCCGACATGCAGGAGCGTGTCGACACCGCGCGTGCGGCACTTATGGAGTCGGTAGCCGAGAGTGACGAAGACCTGATGAACGCGTTTTTCGAGAATGGCGAACTGAGCGATGAGCAACTGCGCAAAGGACT
>CAZJJT010000708.1:0-2601 GCA_964546395.1 uncultured Fibrobacterota bacterium | reverse complement strand
CAAAAAACCCTTGTTCTGAGCGGATTTTGGGTTGACCGGCCGCTTGGTCTTCTTGCGGGGGCGCTCGGTATTCACCGAGGTGAAGTACATCGTATCGTCAAACGCCTCTCCGTCTTCACCGCCCTGCTCGTTGGCCTGCTGCCACTGCTGCGGGGCCTGCTGTGGCTGCTGCTGGGGGGCCTGCTGTGGCTGCTGCCACTGCTGTTGCGGCTGCTGCGGAGGCTGCTGCCATTGTTGCTGTGGTTGTTGGGGTTGCTGCTGCCATTGCTGTTGCGGCTGCTGCGGAGGCTGCTGCCACTGCTGCTGTGGTTGTTGGGGTTGCTGCTGCCATTGCTGTTGCGGCGGTTGGGGCTGCTGTGGCGCCTGCTGTTGTGGCTGCTGCCACTGCTGGGGTTGCTGCCACTGCTGCTGGGCAGGAGGAGCTTGCCGTGCAGGCGCACCACCGCCCTGCTGCTGGAACTGCTCTATCTGGAACTCCCCGCCTGGTGCCTGAGGCGGAGGCGTGGCCTGCATCCCCGTTTGCGTAGGAGGCGGAGACGGATGCTGCGGGGCGGGCGCGGAACCCGGGCCGGGGCCCATGGGCTGGAACTGCGGCGGCTGCTGGGTCTGCTGACGAGGGGCCTGTGGGGGAGGTGGCGCATTCAGTGCGCCGCCGGCACGCGCGCCGAGTGGCGATCCGACCGACTGCGTGTTGTACTTGCGGTTGAGGTTGTCGATGACCAGCTTGCCGATCATCTTGAGGCTTTCAAAGACCCCCTTCGATTTCGACGAAATCGCCTCATTCCACGGCACTTGGTACTTGTTGAGCACCCGGTCGATCTCTTCGACGGGCAGCGCATTGGGGAGATCGCGCTTGTTGTACTGAAGCACAATGGGGATATTCTCACGCTTGTAGCCGTACTCGGCGAGGTTGTCCTCGAGGTTCTGGAAGCTTTCGAGGTTCTCCTGCATCTTGTCGGCGGCGGAGTCGGCCACGAACACAAGCCCGTCCACGCCCCTCAGCACGAGCTTACGGGTTGCGTTGTAGTACACCTGGCCGGGTACCGTGTACAGTTGGAACTTTGTGGCGAATCCCTTGATTGTGCCGAGGTCAATCGGCAGGAAATCGAAGAACAACGTCCTGTCTGTCTCAGTAGCGAGAGACACCATGTCGCTGCGGCTGGTTGGTGGCGTCTTGCGGTGTATAACCTGAAGGTTCGTTGTCTTGCCGCTGAGACCCGGTCCGTAATACACGATCTTGACCGATATCTCTTTGGCCGCATAGTTGATTGACGCCATGAAGGATCCCTTTTTCTGACGAACGTTGCGTGTCGGCAGAACTGTTTGGCTAATACATATCACACACACCCGGCAACCACGCTCCACCCCCGATCACCGTCTTTGCAGGGGGCGGGCCGCTCGGCAACTCTCAACAATTTAATATAGTTGCGGCTATCCCGAAAGTGCAAGCAACTGTCTGTCTCTGCGGGCACTGCCCTACTCGCTTCCGGCCTCCCCGCCACTGCCGGCAGACTGCAGAGGGGCTATGTCGTGCTCGGTAAGGTATCCTGCGAGCACGAGGTCATGTATCGAGGACGGCTGTTGGCCCATGTCGGCATGGTACTGAAGTCGTGCGGCGCTCTCCTTGCGCCTGGCCTCCGCGACCTCGATCTCGGTGCGCACCTTCATGCTCTGCGTCAGTTTCGAACGCATCAGCGACCGCTGGAACACAAACACCCCGAGGAAACCGATCACCGCAACGGCCGCAACTGTCCCCAGCATCGACATGGCCAGACTGCTGAGGTTGATGTTCAGCCCCGCCTTCTCGCGGCTCATTGCAGCTTTGATCGACTCGGAGAGCTTCTCCGGCAACGCAGTGATCAGCGACGCCTGCTGGAGTCGTACGAGCGTTTCCTTGATACGGTACTCGCAGAGGCACGACTGTTCCACCATCCCCGACACGCTCGTGAGCCCATCCACCATCGACAGCACGTGTGCGTCCGGTGCCTGGAACAGCTCGTTGAGGTCGTGGGGAAGTCCGCCGAGGGTGTGTTCCCGGCCGGTCGGGACCAGTATGATGCCCTGGCTGAGATGGGCGAACAGCCGCTTCGATTCATCGTCACGACGCATCGCTTCCATCACCACGGCATCCGCCGGCAGCATGGTGCCGGGCAGCGTCCAGAGACGCACCTGGTCGAAGTTGTCGAAACGGTAGGTGCCCTGGCTCCAGCCGAACAGGCTGCAGCAGATATCTTCGAGCGTGGTTCGGGCGACGATCGCGAGTTCCTGCTCGGAAACGTACTTGCGGCTGATCAACTCGTGGACGAAGCGGCCCGGGGTCACATTGGGGCTGCTGTACAGCTTCTGCAGGTCCTTCTCGGGCGCCCGGCGGAGCAGGCGCAAGCCGTTGGTGAGCTTCCTGACGATCCCTTCGTCGCCGTCGCGTGCGGCCACGATCATGCCGTCGTTGAGAACCATGAATCCCACCCGGGTGCCGTTGCGCACTTCCAGCTTGCCGGTGGCCTTCTGCTGCGCGAGCAACTGGAACACGTCGGCCAGCAGGTATTCGTGAAGGGTTCCGTTGAGTTCCACGCTCAGTCCTCCTCGCGGGCAACCACGTGC
>CAZJJT010000707.1:0-2611 GCA_964546395.1 uncultured Fibrobacterota bacterium | reverse complement strand
TCGGCGCCCCTGCTCCGATGCACGCTTCCGTGCGCGCAGTCGAGCCAGAGCACATCCTCGATACACTCGCCGATCTCGCTCCCGAACGCCCCCGCATTCATCACCACCGCCCCGCCAACCGAACCGGGAATCCCCGCGAGGTACTCCATGCCGCGCAAGCCGCGCTCAACCGATTCGATCACCAGGGCGTGCAGCAGCGCGCCGCCCTGGCAGACAGCACGCGTGTCGTGCCACGTGATTGCGCTGAGACTGGCGCCCACGTTCAGCACGAGCCCGGGAAGCCCGGCGTCACTGACAACGACGTTCGAGCCGCGGCCCAGGACATACCACGGACACCCGTGCTCGGCAGCCCAGGCGACAGCGTCGGCAATATCCTCGGCCCCGGCCGGCTCGGCGTACCACCGGGCGCTGCCGCCGATTCGCACCGTGGTCTTCGGGGCAAGCGCAATGTGTTCGAGGATCTCCATGCCGTGCCAAAATACCTCCCGAACTGCGCCTTCACCCTGTGCGGGACAGGCGGCAGCACGACTATTTTCGGTGCTCATCACCTTCCGCTCCAGGACCACAGCACATGGCTCTCTCCGTCACCGTCAGCGACACCGCTCCGCCGCAATTCCCCTACAAGTGTGCGGCGTGTCTCGCGCCGGCAGTCGAGACCCACAGTATCCTCGTGCGGCTGCGTGAAACGGTGTACCTCGAGCGGAAGGGAGAGAAGATCCGCGCCGGCCACCATGATCACCAGCTTGAGTTCGATATCCCCTACTGCCAGAAACACCTGCAGGCATCGCTTCGCTCCCAGCACCGCATGCGACACGCGCGCCATCTCCGGGTCGTGCTCGCGCTGCTGACCGGGGCCGGGCTCGCGGGCGGCGTCGCCCAGGCGCTGTACATGTATACCAACCTGCTCGAGCAGCAGACACCTGTTGCGGTGGGGATTCTTGCAGGAGTGTTTGTCGTCGCCCTGTTCGCCTCGTTGCCCGTGTGGCTCGTTCCCGCGGCCGCGTTCGTCGGGGTCGGCGCGCCCTGCCGCGCACTGTTCCGCCCCGAGTCGCACTCCACGCTTGCCGTCGGCATCATCCCCCCGCCCGAGAAACGTCCCGAAGGGGGCACCATCCAGCTTCGCTTCGCCAATCGGCACTACGGTGAGCTGTTCTGCCAGGTAAACGGGGTTGACACGGGTGGGGCCTGATGTCACTGAGGACTGCTTTGTGAAGCGATTGGGATGCAGTCGCTTCGCCTCTTGGGTACCCGGTACGTTGAGACCGTGGTATGCGCATCAGCGCTGACCGGGACCCGCGCGGTGTCGGCTGCTCCGTGTTTTTGCTTCGTTCAAGACAGACGAGGAGACGGGCGGAAGCGTACAGCGCACTCTCGCGGGTCCCCCCCAACTCATGTTTCCGTACTACCACCCATGCCACCCCGGGGGGTACCCCGCGAAGCCCCCAACATACGCTCCCCTTCAGATGTCCAGGTGTTGTTGACGTGTGGATGCCGCCCGTGGCTGGGAACTAGTTTCGGCAATCACGGCAAGACACTCTGCGCCGGTTTCCCCTCCGCTGAAAGGCCCCACATGGACACGGGTGCACAACAGGACCTCGCGACTCGTTTTCAGGCGATGCATACCGCTCCCGAGCTTCTCGTACTGCCCAACGCCTGGGATGTCGGCAGTGCGGTTGTGTTCGAGCAGGCGGGCTTCCCCGCGATTGGCACCACGAGTGCCGGTATCGCGTTCTCGCTGGGGAGCGCCGACGGGGAGCGCATCACCCGTGAGGAGCTGCTGGAGGTCGAGCGCCGGATCGTGTCGCGCATCCGCGTGCCCTTGTCGGTGGATATCGAAACAGGGTACGGAGACACTCCAGAGGCGGTGTGCGCCACGGTACGCACGGTCATTGCGGCTGGCGCCGTTGGTCTCAACATTGAGGACGGTGTTATCGGTGAGCAGCGCGAGCTTGCCGACATGCAGAGGCACTGCGAGATGCTGCGGGCCGTGGCCGCACTGAAGGCGGAGTTGGGCATTCCTTTCGTGCTCAACGCGCGGACCGACGGTCTGTGGCTGACGGCTGGTGACGAGCGGACACGCGTGCAGGACGCGATCGAGCGGGGCAACCGCTACCTTACCGCCGGGGCAGACTGCATCTTCGTGCCAGGGATGCTCGACAGCGGTACCGTGGCCAGACTCGTGAGCGGACTCGACGGGCCACTGAACGTGATTGCCACCCCGCTGTGCCCGTCGGTGGGCGAACTCACTGCCATGCGTGTAGCGCGGCTGAGCCTGGGTTCCGGTCCAGTGCGCGCCGCGTACAACTCCACCAGGAACATCGCTTCGGAACTCATGTCACACGGCACACTCGATGCGATGTTCGGCGACACCATGTCGTACGCGGAGGCAAACGCACTGTTCGGATCGTGAGTGTCAGCCCAGATGGCGCAATTGAGTCAATCGCTTCGCCTCCTGGGTACCCGGTGAGTTCGTACCGTGGCAATACGCACACGCGGAGGCGGACGGGAACGTGCAGTGCACTCCTGCGAAGCCCCCAACAGCCGTTGCCATTCACGTGTCGCTGGCGTTCTGTGGGGAGACCGGGGCAGGCGACAGAATCGATTCCCCCAC
>CAZJJT010000706.1:0-2612 GCA_964546395.1 uncultured Fibrobacterota bacterium | reverse complement strand
TACTCCCCACCCCCCCGGCGCTGCCGTTGCTCCCGCCGCCGCAGCCGTACGACCACAGGTACGTGGCTGTGTCGAGCGTGGTGAAATAGTCGCGGGGGTGGGCTGCCGCGGAGCCCATCATGGCCGAGAAATCACGGTACGCCATCGATGCAAACGCCTCGCCGCCGAACCCCCCGAAATTGTCATCGACGAGCCCCCGCCGCAGCATGGGGACTTCGGCATGCCTGAACGCATGGTCCTTGTCGAGGTAGCGCCGCATGAGGTCTTCCTCAACCACCAGCGTGGGTATGAACGTCACAAACATCAGCATCCCGGCCACGTCCACACGCCCCACCGCCAGCTCTACATCGCTGGGAATACTGCTCTGGTCGAACTTGCCGTCACCAGGCACGTTGTGGTTGAGCGGGTTGGTGCCGCTGGTATCGTTGACCGTCTGGTCGGTCCAGGTCCCGTTGAGTTCCCCGTAGTAGACATCCGCGGGCCACGCCCCGATGTGCTCACCGTGGCCATCGGGAGCAATCCGGCCTGAGTAGGGTCGGGCGACGTGGCCGAAGAGAAACACGCTGTTGAGCGAAGGGGTGTTCTGGGAAGCCTGTACGATGAGGTCCTTGACTTCGGGGACTGTCCGTGCCGGCGCAATGTCCTCGCGCAGCACCTGCCACCCGTCCCCCACCAGGTCTGTTTCGAGACGGTGCAGTTCGGGGGCGAGGACCGTGGCGTAGGTGGTGTCGATCACCAGCAGAATCGCGCCGCGACTCTCCACCGCAGCAACTTCGATACCGCCGTTGACATAGCCGTAGCCTGTGTAGCCGGCGGCGCTCTTGAGGAATCGGTACTCGAACGACTGGCCGGGGGCGACAGTGGAATCCACCCATGAGATGGCGGTGCCGGGCAATGACACACCCGCATTGCCCCAGGACTGCCCGGGGCCCGAGCGGCGGAACACCTGGTAGCCGGTGGCGCCCAGGTCCTGAACCCACGTGAACGAGAGCTGTGCCGGCGACGCGCTCGCTTCGGCACTCACGCGCACTGCGTACAGGTCGGCGCTCTGAGCGAAGAGGGTGGTTGCGGTCAGAAGAGTGGGCAGGAGACGGGAGAGCAGCATGGCGGCGGTCCTTGGAAGGTGCGGGCTGAGCGCCGGGGTGTCGGGATACTGCAATGGTGGCTCGCCCGGCTACCGGGGAAGCTACTGCCTGCCTGCCGGGTTCCGCCAGAAGTGCCGGTCCAGCACTCCGTCGCCCCCAAGTGTGGGGGCCGGGCAGGTTGGGGCATGACGGGCTGGGGGCTGAGCTACGGCATCGTTACCTACCAAGCTGGGGTGTAGGGGGCGCCCAGCCCCCTCCCTCTGTTTGCCTGCGCCGTGCAACCCGAGTTATTTTCCCGCGTTATCGGCCAGGCCGGGCGTTTAGCTCAGTTGGTTAGAGTACTACCTTGACATGGTAGGGGTCACAGGTTCGAGTCCTGTAACGCCCAGAGCCGAGATACTTGCATGCCCCGTGGTCCTCTTTCTACCTGGGGGCAGTCCCGCTCGGGCGGGATACGACTGACAAACGAAAGATAGCGGCACGGCGCGCGACGGCCCCAGTGCTGACGGGCGACCGGGACAGCGGTGCGAACGAGAAGGTCATCTACGGTATGGACGTACGACTTCCTGACGGGAAATCCCTGTCGGTTGCTGAGAATGCATCAGCCGCCGATGTTGCCGCGGCGATTGGGCCGGGACTGGCGAAGGCTGCGTTTGCGGCGAAGGTGAACGGGGTGGCACGCGATCTGCATACGCCGGTGGCTGAGGGCGACACGGTTCAGCTGGTGACGTTCGACTCGGCTGACGGGCGCGCGATCTACTGGCATTCGAGTTCGCATATCATGGCGGAGGCGGTGCAGCGGCTGTTCCCCACGGCAAAGATGGCGATTGGGCCGGCAATCGAGGACGGGTTCTACTACGATTTCGACGTGGAGAAGCCGTTCACGCCGGAGGACCTGGCGGCGATTGAAGCGGAAATGAAGAAGATCGCGCAGGCCAGGGAGCCGGTGAAGCGTCGGGAACTGAGCCGCGAGGAAGCGCGCGAACTGTTTGCCGGTCGCGGCGAGACATACAAGCTGGAACTGCTCGAGGGGATCGATGGAAACCCTTCGGTGTACGAGCAGGGCGACTCGTGGCTGGACCTGTGCCGCGGGCCGCATTTCCCGCACACGGGGTACCTCAAAGCGGTGAAACTGCTGAGTGTGGCTGGAGCGTACTGGCGCGGAGACGAGCGCAACCGGATGCTGCAGCGCATCTACGGGATCTCGTTTCCGAAGCAGGCGATGCTCGACGAGCACCTGAAGATGCTTGAGGAAGCGCAGCGGCGTGACCACCGCAAGCTGGGGCGTGAACTGGACCTGTTCTCGATGAGCGAGCAGGTGGGACCGGGCCTGGTGTTGTGGCACACGAAGGGCGGGCGGCTCCGGACGGTGGTGGAGGATTTCTGGCGCTCGGAGCACTACGCCAACGGCTACGAGCTGGTGTACTCGCCGCATATCGGCCGCGGCGTGCTGTGGGAGACCAGCGGACACCTCGATTTCTATCGCGAGAACATGTACTCGCCGATGGACATCGACGGGCAGGAGTA
>CAZJJT010000705.1:0-2614 GCA_964546395.1 uncultured Fibrobacterota bacterium | reverse complement strand
GGGGGCGGCCAGATGTACCAGCCGCAGCAGGGCGGGGAGTCACATGCCACATGCCGCATACCATATGCGCACGCCGCCTTTCTCTATCGTGGGTCATACCGCATGAACCCAATCACCGATACCAGCAGCAGCACCACCGTGCCACCCACGAGAAACAGGATATCCAGCCCCGCCCCCCGGAGCACGTCGGCCATGGCCACACTGCGCGGCTGGAACGGGGGGTAGCGCGCCGGGTCATAAGCATCCCGCTCGAATCGCCACCACTGGTTGCTGTTGCCCTTCTCCCGCCGCTGCTGCTCCTGCTCTTCCTGCGCTTGCATGAACGCCTTCTGGTACCCGTCCACATCGTCCAGCAGCAACAGGAAATCCCGCAGGCCCGTGCCGGCCAGGTTGGTGGAAGAGTAGGTGTACGATGCCGAGGGGGAGAGGCGCGACATGTCCTGGTTGAGCCGCAGCTGACGCCCGACACGGCTGTTGTGGAACTTCTCGATCTTCTCCACCTCCTTGCGCTCTTCCTCGTTGCGCCTCCGCATCAATTCCTGCCACAGCGCGTTCTCATCGCTGTCGTATTTGCCGCTCGCACTGAGTTCCGCGTAGATCTTGTTCTGGATCTCGGTGCGCCACTTCTCCTCGAACGCGTCCCGCTGCAGCGTGACTTTCGATTCCGGCGGAATGGGCGCGAAGTGGTTCACCACCAGCGGAATGAGGTTGGGCGCTGCCAGCACCAGTATCACCCAGCAGAACAGCCCCGCCGCGAGGGCCGTGGCACTGCGCCTGGTCCAACAGCTGATTGCCATGCCGAGCGCGAAGAAGAACACGATGTAGATGGCGGAAAGGCCGATCAGCCACGCGAGGCGAGCGTACTGGTCGAGGTCAAGCGATATCCCCTGGATCACTACCACCCAGACGATACTGAGCGCCCACGACAACGCCAGCGGCACCAGCAGCGTGAACAGGCCCGACGCGATCTTCGAGACAATCACCACGTCACGGGGCAACGGTCCTGCCAGCAGAACCTTCAGGGTACCGCGTTCACGTTCGCCGCTGACCGCGTCGAATATGAGCAGTACCGCGAGGAGGCTGCACACGAAGTTCACCACGAGCACCATGTCGGGGTTGAGCGCGTAGCGGAACGCGGGGTTGGGCAGCTTGCGCTCGCCGGCGCGCGGCAGGGCCCATTCGGAAATGCTGTACGAGCGGGTCATCTCGTTCTCGAGGCCCGTGGCGAATATCGCCAGGGGGTTGGGGGTACGCTCGACGGCAATGCCCAGCCCGCGCGACTGCCAGAACCGGTGCACCGAGACCATCGCCTCGTACATGTCCCGCTCGGCTTCCTGGTGCTGCACCACCTGCCGTTGGTGGATTGCGGTCCGTACGGCAGTGGCGCTGATCGTAAGCCCGACAAACAGCAGAAACACCAGGCTGTAGCGCAGCGACAGGATATTGAGCAGGAGCTCTTTGCGGACAGCGGTCCAGTACATAATCCCTCATGAGAGCGGTGGGTGAAACAGGGACATGGCATGTGGCATAGGGGATGTAAGGAGAGGCTGTCCCCCCGTACTCCAGATACCATCTACCTCATTCCAGCAAACGGATCAACGCCCTCAAATCCTCCTCTCGGTCCATCACTTCGAACTGCTGCCCGAAATACGCATCCTGCGAGTCGAACAGCCGCTCCCGAAACGCGTCCAACCCCTCGTCACTCATTCTCCCCAGTTCGTGCTGCGTCTCGGCCAACGAGTAGCGCTCGCGGGAGATGTCCACACGTTCCTTCTGGATCGTCAGCAGCTCACGGCTTCGGTCGTATTCGTAGAATGCCTGGCGGGTACCGCGCTCGATTTCCCGGGTGCGCGCAATCATCTTCGCGCGTGCCTCCGAGTACCGCGCGCCCAGCTCGATGACAGTCCCGTGACGGCTCGCGCCGCGGAACACGGGGATTGCCAGCTCCAGCGAAGCGGAAAACCGCAGCGAGGTGTCACGGAGCGCATACAACTCCGCGCTTCCCTCCGACACCGCCTTGCTTCCCACCAGGTCCAGTGCCCACTGCCGTGCCCCCGCCGTGCCGCTACTCAGCTCGAGCCCGATCTCATCTCCCTTGCGCAGTGCGCTGAGCGAGAAACTGATATCGTCGAGCACGAACTCCCACCCGGTCTGGCCCAGATCACGGCCGGCCTGCAGCAACTCGGCCTTCGTATCGGCCACTTCCGTGCTCCGCTGCACCGCCAGCACCACGCAACTGTCTTCTCTCGGCATCTCCGCGCTCCGTGGGTCGACCAGCGACACGTTCTGCGGCAGCGAGGTGAGCCCGAGCAGCTCCTTGAGCAGCGCGAGTTTTCTGCGGCGCGTGGTCTGCAGCACCAGGATACGCTCGCGCTCATCGAGCCAGTTCAGCCGCGCGGTGAGCACCGCCGTGCGCAGTCCGACCCCCTTGTCGAGACGGTCGTCGGACTGGGCCATGCGTGAAGCGTAGTGGGCGAGGAGTGAGTCGTGCGCCGCAAGCTGTCGCTGGATCACCAGCAGCGACAGGAAAGTCCGGCGGATATCGGAATAGACCGCCACCAGCGTGTTCTCTTTCTGGTACAGCGCGGCACGTTCGCGATCCTGTCGGTACGAC
>CAZJJT010000704.1:0-2614 GCA_964546395.1 uncultured Fibrobacterota bacterium | reverse complement strand
GATTTCCTGGTGGCGGTGGACCAGGGCAAGGTGAAGGCGGTCGCGCTGGATGTGGAGTCGTGGAAGAAGGGCGGTCCGCTGTACGGATATTTCGGGACAGCCAGGAAACTGGCGGACATCCCGATAGTGTTCTTCAATGCCCCGGAGGGGTTTGCGTCGCTTCCTGACCGGCCGAGGCTCGACAAGGATGTCGTGTTGCCGGAGTCGGCCCCGGTCGAGACGGTGGCGGAGAGCCTCGCCGCGGCGTAGCAGGATTTGCCGCATGGGACGTCGACCGCGCAACACACTCGTACTTGCCGACAGCGACAGGGGTGGAGTCGTCCATGTCGCCAATATCAAGGGCGGGGTAGGCAAATCGACAGTCGCCACCAACCTTGCGGCCACGCTTGCCAAACGCGGCCGGACACTCGTCGTCGATCTCGATGTGCAGGGAAGCGCTTCCGTGGCCCTGGGTGTTACCCCCGGCCGCCAGCCGTACACGTCGTGGGATCTGTTCACCGACCGTCTCAGCGTATCGCAGCCCCGCGCGGCCGACACCGGCGCGACGCTCCTCTCGCGCGCTGCCGGGCAACTCCAGAGGGCCGAGCGTGCGGCGTTCGGATGGCTGCTGGGTGAAGGGACAGTGAGGCAGCGGGCGGTCCATGTTGAAGAGAGCCTGGATCTCATTCCCGCCGGACCGCAGTTGTTCCGCGATCTCTCTCGGCTGCACCTGCGGACGTTCGCGTACAACCTGCTCATCTGCCGCAGCGAATACAAGTATGTCGTGCTCGACACGCCCTCGGTATGGAACCCGCTTATCCGCACGCTGTACCGGCTGAGCGACCTCAATCTCGTGCCGGTGACACTGAACGCGCTCTCGACCAAGAGCCTGCGCGACTATCTTCAGAGCGTGCGCCACCTTGCCCAGAAGCACCGGTCGATCCGCGTGCGTATCGTGAAGAACGAAGTGTTCGGCAAGGCGGGATCGAAAGTGCGGGGGAAGGCGCGGACGATGAACGAGAACCGCGTGTTCCTCGAACGCCTGTGCGAGCAGGTGGTGGTGCAGAACGAGGCGAACCGCTCGCTGGTGCCGCAGACGATTCTGCTTGACCTGGAGATCCCCGAGACCGCGGCGGTGCGTGATGCGCAGGATGAGGGGGTGGCGGTCAGCCGCCTGCACCAGTACGCATCGGTTACGAAGGCGTTTGAGCAGTTGGCCGGTGAAGTGCAGCATGTGCTGAACAACTACGCGGGGCGAAACGAGTTGGGCTTCTGGGAGCGCAGCCTTGCGCCCGTGTCACGTATCGTGCGTGTCGCCGCGCTGATTGCCGTTGCGTTCGTGTTCGCTTCAGAACGGCCGGCCGGTGATGTGGAAGTGCCGCGACCGGTGGCGCCCCAGCAGGTGGTGGAACCGGCAGGACGTTCCATCGAGTTCCGTCTGGCGAGCGGTGAGTCGCTCTACCGGCTGGCCAAGCACGCGATATGCAAGTTCCGTGCGAAGGTGCCGAGCCTTGCCGAACTCGACCGCTACACGCTCGAGACAATCAGGACCCACAACCTGACGCGTAAGCCCGAAGAGCCGCGGCTGACCGACCTGGCCCGAATCCCCTCCGGCACCTCCATCAGGTTCTACCCCCCCACCGATATCCACAACCCGTACGAACGCCAGATGCTGCCCGTGTACGACTATTTCATGGGCCTGGTGTGCGACCCCCACCCGTACATTACGGGTGACTGGTGCACGCGCGGTGAAGGCGGCGGGACACCGCACTACGGTATCGACGTGGCGGGGCCGTTCGGCGCGCGGATCGTAAGCCCGATAGAGGGCACGGCCGTCGTGCAGTACAGCCGGACCTTCGGGCGGATCATCGGCGTCATCAACGGCGACATGATCCTGTTCTTCGCGCACATGGGTGAAGTGACCTACAGCACGGGCGAGCGGGTCCGGAAGGGCTCGGTAATCGGTACCATCGGCATGTCGGGGCGCACCAGCGGCCCACACGTGCACGTCGGCTACGGTGTCAAGAGCGCGTCGAGCGACGGGACCCGGTTCGGCAGGTACCGCTACAAGCTGACTGACCCGAAGCTGTTTTTCTACCGGGAGATGTTTCTGGGAGGACTGGGGAGCAGTTGAGGCAGAACACAGAACACAGAATACAGAATGGATGACCTCGGTGTTCTAACTCCTATCTCCTGTGTTCCCCTTCGCCAACAGCTCTTTCGCATGTGCCCGGGTCATCTCTGACACGCCTCCCAGCATCCGCGCAAGCTCATCGACTCTTTCGTCCTGGGAGAGTCTTCGCACCCGTGTCACCGTCCGCTTACCCTCCACGTGCTTGCTCACCTGGTAGTGTGAGTCGGCAAGGGACGCGATCTGGTGGAGATGCGAGATGCAGAGTACCTGGTGGGTGCGACTGAGTTCCTGGAGGCAGCGGCCGATCTCGTGGGCGACCGTGCCGCCGATTCCCGTGTCGATCTCGTCGAACACCAGCACGGGCACCCGGTCGTGCGCCGCCAGCACACTCTTGACCGCCAGCATCAGGCGCGACACTTCACCGCCCGAGGCGGTCCGGGCCAGGGCAAGGAACGGCTCTCCCGGGTTGGTGCGCACGGTGAACTGCACGTCCTCACTCCC
>CAZJJT010000703.1:0-2619 GCA_964546395.1 uncultured Fibrobacterota bacterium | reverse complement strand
TCTCCATCCCGTAGTCGAACTCGATCTCCAGGTTCTCTTCGGCGAAGTAGCCCTGGATCATGGTGCCCTGATAGCCGATCCGCGTGAACAGCTTCTGCGGAAACTGGATGATGAACGACCCGCCGATGCTGTCAGGCAGATCCGTTGTGTTTTCGGAACAGAAGTGGAAGATGTCTTCCTCGGAGTCCGACCACTTGGGGTTGATGCAGTTCACCCTGACAGCCGGGTCCAGGCCGAGGGAGTCCCAGAAGTAGGGACGGATACTGACGAAGTCGAGTTCGGTGGGGCACATGTGCTCCGGCGGGCACCCGTCCCAGGTGTTGGTGCTGTCGGGGAATTCCTGGTACGGACGACGGGGATCGAACATGCGATACATGTGGTGCCCGCCGCCAGTGCTGATTGACATCTTCGTGCCGCTCGGGGCCATGGCTCCCTGGCACGGCCTGGCGGGTGACCACTGGCTGTCGGTCACGAGGTCGATACACATGTTGGCGTACCCACCGCCTTCCTTTGAGACCGTACCGGTGATAATCGTCCCGTCCAGCGACATGCTCCAATCACCCAGGTAGGTACCGAGCGTAAGACCGGTGGGAGAGAACAGGGCTGGCCTCTGGTCCGCAACGTAGAACGCTTCCTTCGTCCCGTTGTTCTCGCTGATACGCGCAACACCGCCCAGCCCCTTGTGGTAGATGTAGCCGTCGGTGCACCACTGAAGGTTGCCGTTGGTCCCCGCATTGAGTGTGACGTCCTCGGTGCCGTCGATGTTCACCGTGTGGATGGTTCCAGACTTCACATAGGCGACCTTCCGTCCGTCTGGCGAGAACGTCGCCTTGTCTGTCGACCCGTCGTCGAGCACGATTCTCCTCCCGGTGGATAGGTAGATGACCTCAAGCTTGCCGGCTTCGCCGGGGGCCAGCGTGGGGCTGGTGAGTAGCAGCACCATGCCGGTGTCGAGGTGCTGGGCCTCGGCGTGTGCCAGAAGACCGAAGAGAAGTGTGATACAGACCGTTCGCATGGTTCCCCCCAGAAAACAGTGTGCGTCCGTCGGCGGACCTGATGTCATATGTAATTCGTAGCGCGTGAGGGTTGCCGAAACAGGCGTTTTTGGATAAATTTATTAAAATAACTCTGGATATACGATGACACGGTCAGAGGATGCACTGGCGTACCTGCGGCGCCGCGCCATGTCGGCGGGCACAGGGGCACGCCTTCCCTCGGTGAAAGCCCTGGCGGCCGAGGCGGGCGTCTCGCACTACGCGGTGAGCAGGGCGGTGGATGCGCTGAAGCGTGAGGGGGTCCTCGACGTACGACAGCGCTCGGGGATAGTGGTTTGCAGATCCGGTGCGAGCCACCGTCCCTCCGCGACCGTGCACGCTTCACTCCTGCCTAAGTGGCGGCAGACAGCCCTGGTACTGAGCCGTCGGCTGCGCAGCCGCGACCCTGCGGCGCTGCACAGTCTTCTTCTGCCGAAAGCGGTGTGCGCCGAGTTTGCACTGAGCTATCCCACGGCGCGCAAGGCGCTGGATTTTCTCGTGTGCGACGGGCTGCTGCGGCCGCACGGGCGCGGCTACGTGGCGGCCGGTGGAGCGGACTGGGGAGGGATGTCGGCGCTGGTGCTGACCCGCCGTGCACGGGGGGCCACGGGGAGTCCGCTCCGCGACACGCCGGGAGCGTTTGCGGCCCAGTTGGAGCAGGCCTGCATGTCGGAGGGGATCGCGCTCGAGTACACGTTTCTCGAGTGGCGCCCGGACGGGGTCGGCGGGGGAGAGGGCGTTGGTGTCCGGTTGGCCGCCATGAAGAAGCGTAGGCCGCGTGCCATGGCGGTGGTGATCGCGGCGGCGATACTGCCGGATTCGGTAGTCGAGTTGTGCGAAACACTTCAGCAGGCGCATGCTCCGACAGTGGTGGTGACCTTCGACCCGGCGCTGGACATCGGGCGTCTCCCGCCTTTCCGCCTGGGGGTGGTCAACGCGGGGGAGTTCCCGCATTCGGGGCCGGTGATGGCCGACTATGTGGTTGAGAAGGGCTACCGCCATGTGCTCTTCGTGTCGTACGGCGCGGACCTGGGCTGGCAGACCGCACGCGTGCGCGGGTTCCGTGAGCGGCTGGCCGAGCGCAGCGGCGAAGTGCGGCAGCGTGAGGTCCCGGTGGTGCTATCGGAAGGCGGCGGCGAGTACCCGGGGCCCGAACTCAGCGCGCTGGAGCATGCCTGGCATACGGAAGACACTGCCCATGCCGGTGTCATGCGCCAGTTATGGTCGACTGCCAGGCATGTGCGGGAGCAGTACCTGTTGCGCAGTGCCCTCATCCCGGTTGTCGACACTGCCCTTGCCGGAAGCCCGCCCGATGTCGTGATCGGCTCCAACGACAGCCTGGCGATGGCCTGCGCGGACGTCCTGCGCTACCGCGGGGTCCGTGTGCCCGAGCAGTGTGCCGTCGCGGGTTTCGACGATTCGCCGGAAGCGTTCTCGGCCAACCTTACCAGCTACAGCCACAACTGGCCCGCGGTCGCCCGCGAGGTCCTCCGTTTCGGGGCAACCTGCGGGGAGCACACGAAGGGACCGGTGCCTCTGGATATCGCAGGGGGAGTGGTGGAGCGTCTGACGACCGCGGGACTGA
>CAZJJT010000702.1:0-2620 GCA_964546395.1 uncultured Fibrobacterota bacterium | reverse complement strand
TTATGCGCTACAACGACGGGCTCATCGCTCCGTACGTGCTGCCCGGCGGCTACGTCGATGCGATCACGCGCGCTGCCGAGCGCCCGCTGCGTGAGTACTCCTCACTGTCCGCTACGGGCCGTGAGGCGATCTACGACTGGCCGTTCACCACGGGGGGGACAATCGGGACTTCGCCCCTGGTGTGCGACCTCGACGACGACGACACGACCGACCTGGTGGCGTTGTCTGCGGCGGGGTGGGTATATCGCTGGGAACTGCCGGCGGAGATACTCGCGCGCGACACGGCCCTCTGGTCGATGAGCGGCTACGGGCCGGGAAGGCCGTTTGCGTACATTGGTGCGGCCGGGGCCAATACCGGGGCGGTCGACACGATTGGCTTCTACTCGTACCCGAACCCGGCCGTCGATGTCGACGAGGTGGTGTTCCGCTACGCGTTCAGCGCCCCAGCCACACACGTGCGTATTGACATTTTCACGTACACGGGCAATCTGGCGTACAGCTGGACCGAACCTCGTAGTGTGGCCGAGGTGAACTACCCCGACTGGAACGAGCACACCGTGTCGCTCCGCGGCTTCGGCCCCGCGGTGTACCGCTGCAGAATGGGGGCAAAGGTGAACGGTAAAGAGGTGAGCCGCTTCTGGAAACTCGCGGTGGTGAAGTAGGGCCGGGTAGTCGAGATGACCATGCGCCACGCTTTCCCTCTTCCCCTCTCAACGGGCACGCCTCCCTGGCGACAGAGGGGTGTCGCGTGCGAACAGCGGGAGCACATGCCGCGACGCCGTACGACCGTCTGGGCGAGAGCCGCAGCCCTCCTGCTCCTCTTCACCGTTTCCGCTGTGTTCGCCGCACGCGATGAGCGCAGGCAAGTCGGTTTGCCGCTGTACACGATAGAAACCGAGCATTTCCGGATCCACTACCACGAGGGCGTGGAGCATGTGGCACGGCGCGTGGGGTGCCTGCTCGAAGAGTTCTACAAGGTCTACACCCGCGACTACCGTATCGTGCTGCCGCACAAGACCGACGCGCTGGTGGCGAGCACCGAAGAGAACGAGAACAGCTTCGCATCAGCCAACACGAACCTGATTGCCGTGGCGCCAAACGATTTCGGTATCGAATGGTACCTCCGCGGTTCGGGCAACTACCTTCGTGACGTGGTCGCGCACGAGTTTGCGCACATCGTGTCGATCTCCAGCAGCATGAAAGCGCCCGAGTGGCTCCTGGGGGTGCAGGTCGGCCGATTTACGCATCCCAACGACTTCGACAACGGCTCGGGCGAGATGGTCGAAGCACTGCACATCTACCCCTTCGAGAACCTTCCTCCCTGGTTCTCCGAGGGCATCGCGCAGTTCGAGAGCACGCGCATGGGGGGCGACCGCTGGGATACGCACCGCGACATGATCATGCGCACGCTGACGGTTTCCAACTCGCTGCTGCGCTGGGACCACATGAGTGTGTTTGCGGGGCGTGGTGACGACTACGAGAAGACGTACAACCACGGGTTCTCACTGGTTGCCTATATCGTCGAGAAGTACGGTCATGGAGCGCTCGTGTCGATTCTGCATGAAAGCGGCCGGCTGTTCCGCGTGAACTTCGACCGCGCCATCAAGCGCAGCCTCGGCGTTTCGGCCCGCCAGTTGTACCGCGAGTGGAAGAAGTGGCTCGAGGTGCGGTACCGCGCGCAGTTGGATAGCATCGGGCCCCAGGTCTACGGGCGCCGGATCAACAGGGACGGGTACGAGAATCGCTGGCCGCAGTTCGTCACCAATGACAGTGTCGTGTTCTTCGTCTCGAACGGCCCAAACGACTACTCGTACAAGAAGCTGAAACTCTACCGCTACGCGGTGTACGGCGATTCGCTGGAGGAAGACGAACGCATCGAACCGATGGGTGCCGTGGGAGCGGGGTCGTACGGTTTGCACGACTCACTCAACCTCGTCGTGTACAGCACGCCCTACTCCCCCGACTCGCGCCTGCCGTTCTCAAAGGGTGGAGAGCGCCTGAGGGATCTCAGGATCGACACACTGCAGGAGACCCCGTTCGGCGAACGCGCGAAGCGTCTGCCCCGCCCGGCACGCAAGCGCTACAAGGACCCCATCACGCAGAAACAGTCGCTGTTCACGGCTGCGTTCTCCCCCGACGGCGACCGTCTGGCTGCCGCCCAGCACTGCTACGACCGGTTCTACCTGTGCCTGCTCGACACGTCCGGCGAGCACCTTGTTCGCGTCTTTCCCGATTCCGCCGATACGGCCAACCGTGTGCAGACTATCTACTCCGTCGACTGGTCGTCCGACGGCCGCTCGGTCGCGTTCAGTTTCGTTCGGGACTGGGGCGACCGAAAGATCGGCATCTACGACACGCTTGACCACTCGTTCAGGATAATTGCCGATACGCAGTTCGATGAGCGTGACCCGCGGTTCAGCACCGACGGCAGGCGGTTGTACTTCTCCTCCGACCGCACCGGCGTGTTCAACATCTACCGTGTCACGCTTGACACGGGGGTCCTCGAACGGCTCACCAACGTGTCGGGCGGAGCGTTCATGCCCGACATTTCGGCAGACGAAACCCGTCTCGTATACGCCAACTACGACACCGCCGGGTACAGCATCTACCTGATTGACTC
>CAZJJT010000701.1:0-2620 GCA_964546395.1 uncultured Fibrobacterota bacterium | reverse complement strand
GCCTTCGCAAACAGCTCTTCCATGATATTGACGAACAGCGTGGCATACGTCATAGTCATGTCGAGGATCCACTCGGGATCCATCGCCATGCCCATGAGCATGTATTCGTGGCCGCACACCGGGTGCATGCACTCGAACGGCGCGATACCGTGACAGCAGAAAAACTTGTTGTCCGCGGCGGCCTCACTGCGCCGCTTCGCGTACTCTTCGAGGGGCACCCGGCGCGGGTCGAGTGTGGCGAAGTGCGGCTTGACATGCTCTTCCCAGCCCGCCCGGTCCTTCACCGTGAAATCGACATGCTCGGGAGCGTTTCCCCTGTGTTTCATCCAGCGCAGCTTCGCCCCGTTGCCGTCCAGCTTGAGTATTGTCTCATCGGTTTCTTCGAGGACCACCGGCTCGAAATCGAGATCGGCGACCAGGTTGGGCCAGCCCGCGCAGCGCATATCGAGATCAAATGTGTGGTCCGGCCACTCATCCTGCCCGATATGCCCCTCTTCACGCCACCGCTGGACCGTTTCGCTCCAGAACCCCTCGTTGGCGGGGAGCCGGTCGACCGGACGGCGCTCGAGTGCCGCCAGTACTCGTTCTCTGCTGGTCATGGGCTGCATGGTGGTCTCCTGTGTGATATCGGCATACTCGAAACGAGCTGTACTGCCATCTGCAACCAATCTACCTTGACATGCCGGCTGGTCGCCATGTAGCTTGTCGACAACCATTTGACTAATATCGACATGTCTCAGAACCTGATACCTCGTGTTCACAGTGCCGGCGTGCTCGATCACGACCCCACGTGGGTGTGGGACATGGACGGTGGGCAGGGTCCGGTGTTCGTGTTCTGGGTGGTAACCGAGGGCAACGGCACACTGAAGGCGGGTGACTGCACGATTGGACTCCGGCGCGGCGTGTGCGTGGTGTCGCACCTGGCGGACCCGCACCACGGACGGCAGGAACCCGGGAATCTGCTGCGGCTCCCCTGGACCACGTTCGAGTTTGTCGACCCGCGGTCGCGGAGGGCGGTCGTTCCTCCCCGCCCCCCGCGACGGCTGCGGCTACTTGACAACGTGGATCTGCTTGCCGGTATCGTGGAGCGCGCAGTGGACGCGCATTTCGGGGGCGAGATGCGGGCCGCGGAGGCGACTGCCTGGATGCAGGCGGCACTGCTCGAAATCGCCCGCATCGACCGCCAGCCCCCGCCCACCGGCCCCGACCGCGGCATCTTCGAGCGTATCGACGAACTGGGCCAGAAGATCCGTCGCGCGCCGGGCGCACCCTACACACTTGACTCGCTGGCTGAATCGGTGCACTACACGCCCGACCACCTGGTGCGGCTGTTCCGCAGGTACAAGGGGGTCACGCCGATGGAGTACGTGATCCGCTGCCGCATGGAGCTGGCACAGCAGATGCTGCTGTTTTCGGGCCTTCCGGTGGCCCGCGTGGCGGAAGCGGTCGGGTACAACGATATCAGCCATTTCAGCCGTCAGTTCAGCATGCGCAACGGGGTCTCCCCTACCGCGTTTCGCAAGCGGGCGGGGGCACAGTGAACGGCGCCCCGCACCTGGTGCTCGCGCCCCTGCGCGGGGTAACCGACAGCGTGTTCCGCACGGCCTACGCCCGGCACTTCGGCGGGTTCGACCGGGCGCTCGCGCCGTTTGTGACCACTGTCAAGGGCAAGGGTGTTGCCCCCTCGCATATCCGCGACCTGGAACCCACCCGCAACGCGCTGCTGCCGGTGGCGCCGCAGGCACTCGGCAACAACCCGGAAGATCTGGTGAACCTGGCGGAGACATTCGCCGCCATGGGCTACGACCACATGGATTGGAACCTAGGGTGTCCGTTTGCGAAGGTGACCGGCAAGCGGCGCGGCAGCGGACTGTTGCCGTTTCCCGACCAGGTGGCGGGCATACTCGAATCCGTGGTCGCGCGTTCGCCAATTCCGCTGTCGATCAAGGTGCGGCTCGGGCTGCACGACCCGGGCGATCTGCAACGCCTGCTCCCCCGCATCGCGCACCTTCCGCTGCACGGCATCACGATACACGCCCGGACAGCCGATGCAATGTACGACGGGCCGCTGGATCTCGAGGCGTTCGAACGCTGCCTTCCGCTGTGCCGCTGGCCGGTGTGCTACAACGGGGACATCGCCGACGAGAGCGGTTTCGCCGCGCTGCGGGCCCGCTTTGGGGGCCGCGTGGAATCGTGGATGGTCGGGCGCGGTGCGATTGGCGATCCGTTTCTTCCGCGTGCACTGAAGGGAACACCCCATGCGGCCGACCGCGCTGCGCGCCTGGCGGCAGTCCGCGCGTTCCACGACGAGGTCTACGCTGCCGTGCGCGCGACGCTCCCAGGCACGGTCGCGGTTCTCGGCCGAATGAAAGAACTGTGGCGGATCCTCGGCAGGTGGTGCGAACCCGATGGCCGATACACGGGGAAGCTGTGCCGGACAACAGCGCTGGGAACGTACGAGGCGGCGGTGAAGAGGATGTGGGGAAGAGCGGAGTGCCAAGTGTGAAGTACGAAGTGCGAAGTACCTGCCCCAGCGCTATTTTCCACTACTCACCCTAACCTCACTGCATGCCGGATGACCTCGCATAGCTCCCCCGCGGACCGCACATACAAACTCCTC
>CAZJJT010000700.1:0-2623 GCA_964546395.1 uncultured Fibrobacterota bacterium | reverse complement strand
GTGCGCTGCGGCGCCGACGTAGTCGAAGCGCTGCGGATGGTTCGTCTGACCGTGGCGCCGGCAGGCCCCGTGTCCACCGGGTTCCCAGAGGAGCTGCTTGGCGAGCAGGAGCGTGCGGTGTTCGAAGCGCTCTCCGAATCACCGGCACGGTTCGACCAGATCGCCTCAACCATCCAGCTACCCACACCCGAGCTTCTCGACCTGCTCCTCGGCCTCGAGCTCAAGGGTGCTGTTCGCCAGCTCGCGGGCCAGCAGTACACCCGGGCATAGGACTCGGCGATGGCGCAACGCAAACCACGTCGACGGCTTCCCGTGCTGATTGTTGTTGCAGCGCTGCTGGTCGCGCTCTATTTTCTGCTGGGAGGTGCACGCGGCATTGTGGGTCTCTTCCGTCTGCGCCGTGACGTGTCATCGCTGGAGGAGCAGCTCCGCTCGGCCCAGACAACGGTTGATTCGCTGGAGCAGGAGATCGTGCGTCTCCGCAACGACACGGCATACATCGAGCGGATGGCGCGGGAGAAGCTCGGCATGGCCCGCAGGGACGAGAAGGTATACAAGTTCGTGAAGGAGAAATGATGGCGCTTCCGAAACTGATGCGGACAATCCGCGGCAACGTGATCACCGGAGTAGTGCTCCTGCTGCCGCTACTCACGACCATCTACCTGTTTATCAAGCTCTTCGAACTCATCGACAAGTTCCTGCCGTCGCTGTTCCACCTGGTGCTTCCGTCGCTCATGCCCGAAACCTGGCCGCCATTCCTGGGTATCGGCCTCACTCTCGTCCTCGCCTACTTCGCCGGTCTGGCCGCCAAGAACATCATCGGACGGTTCGTCATCGACACCGGCAACTCGGTTATCGCCAGCATCCCGATTCTCAACAAGATCTATCTCGGGATTCAGCAGATTGTGGATGCGATGTCGAGCACCAACAAGCGGCTGTTTGAGCGGCCGGTACTGGTGAAGTTCCCGCGCGACGAAAGCTACAGCATCGGGTTCGTGACCGCACAGACCACCGGCGAGGTTCTGGATCGGGTGGGCAAACCGACGGTCAGCGTATTCCTGCCCACGACGCCCAACCCCACCTCGGGCTTTCTCCTCTACATCCCCGAGGACGAGCTGGTGGACCTGGACATGAATGTCGAGACCGCAGTGAAACTGGTGATGTCGGCGGGGATGGTCAACGCCGACCAGTTGCGCAAGACCCAGCACCTGTACACGCTTCCCAAGTCGCTCAAGGGGTTCAACTGGCTGCACAGTCTGCGCGGAAGGACGCCGCCGGGCGACACGCCTCCCGGGCCCGCGCCCACGAGCACTCCCTGACATGCCCCCGCTGAAGATCAGCGCGGTCCTGCTCCACCTGCAGCCCTACCGCGAGACGAGTGCGATACTGCGCCTGTACGGCTTGGAGACCGGGCTTGTGCACGGTGTGGCGCGGGGAGTGCGCGGAGCGAAGAGCCGCACTGCCTTCGAGCGCGGCATGATACTCGAAACAACCGTCTACGGCAAGGCACACCAGAGCCTGCACACACTCGGCTCGGTCGCGCCGCTCAGCTACTTCAGCGCAATCCGCACGGACCTGTTCCTCGGCGCCCTCCGGGATGCGGCGTTGGAGGTGGTGATGCGACTCGTGCATCCCGGTGAGGCGAGTGAACAGCTGTATGAGCTGCTGCTCGCCTACCTCGACAGGCTCGATCACAGCCGCCGCGACGAGGTGTTTCCGTACGCGTTCTGGCGCTTCTGCATCGAACTGTCGACGCACCTCGGCTTCGCGCCCCGTCTCGACCAGTGCGTGCTCTGCGGAGGTGAGTTGGGGCCCGGCGATGCGGGCTGCCTGGAGGCCGCTCGCGGGGGACTGCTCTGCATGCGGTGCGCCGCCGGTGTCTCGCCCCGCACGTCCCTGCCCCCCGCCGTCGTGCACTACCTGCGCGACCCGCTCGCGCCCAGCGCGCCGCTCCGGCCGCTGCAACCCGAACACCTCGCACGCATCACGCGCCTGCTCGTGTGGTATTGCTGCCACCACGCGGACGTGGCGCCGTCACTGCACGCGGTCGACTTCGTCTGCAGCATCGCCGGCGGGGCCCCGGACCCGGTACGCCTATAGCCGTGCCTCGACACTCCGCGCGTGGTGCTCGAAGCGCTCGGCGCGCGCAAGCAGTGCGACAACCGGGGCAGCGCGACGGACCCCCGAGGCACTCAGCTCCGCCACGCTGATACGCTTCTGGAAATCGTCGGTACCCAGCGCCGAAGCGAACCGGGCAGCGCCGCCCGTGGGAAGCACGTGGTTGGTGCCGATGTAGTAATCGCCGAGGGCAACCGGGGTGTTGCGCCCGAGGAACACAGCCCCGGCGTTGCGTACGGCCGACAGGTCGCGCCGGCACCGTGCAGTCATCAGCTGAAGATGTTCGGGGGCGACACGGTTCACCAGTGCCATGCTCTCAGCCCGGCTGGCGGTGACACAGACGCAAAGCGCGTCCGCCTTGAGCTTCGCAAATACCCCCCGCAGCGGTGAACTGCCCGCACGCTCGACGAGCGTCCTCTGCACCGCCCGGGCCACGCGAACACTTTCGGTCACACACAGCGCCACTTCGTCACCGCTGCCATGCTCCGCCTGCGCCAGCATGTCC
>CAZJJT010000699.1:251-2631 GCA_964546395.1 uncultured Fibrobacterota bacterium | reverse complement strand
GCGCGTGCTGGACCTGCTGGCCGTTGACGACCTGCCGGTGGTGGCCCCGGCTACAGGAGAGTACCAGGGCACATTCGACCGTGCCGCCGCGCGCCACGCGGTGCAACTCGCCCTCGTGGCACGGCGGACCGGCGCCGGGTAACCTGTGAAATGGACAACGCACTACCAACCCATACTCACGCGTACTACACACACAAGCAACCGCAAGGAGTGTACCCCATGAGACGCAGCGCAGTAGTTGCAGCAGCCCTGCTGATGGGCGTGGCAGCGGCACACGTACGGGCCGACTGGAAGAAGACCGTGCATCTGGCGACCTTGCCGCTGATCGAGGCGGGAGGCATCTATTCGTCGGTTGCGATGCTCAGCAGTTCCAACGACCCGTTCACGAAGGCAGCGGCGATCAGCACGCTGGCGGTCCTCGGCACCCAGGCGACACTTGGCAGCATCACCATGTTCGGCAAGCCTGACAACTACGAGGCATGGGCCAAGGCCCACCGGATAGTCGCCTATGTGGTCACCGCCTCGGCCGTCGCTCTGAGCGTCGCCGCGGCATCGGACGCGAAACTCAGCGACACCAACAGGGGCATCACCTACGCCTACACGGGGCTCACACTGGTCCCGCTGATCGTGTTCGAGTTCTAGGCCTCGGCTGGCACCACCTATTTTGCCTCGTTCGGGCGCGCAGGCGTCCGTCCGCTGCCCCTCAACCCGTGGAGGCCCTCATGCCGCAACGCCCACACCCGCTGTCCGCCGCTGTCGCCCTGCTCATGCTGTGTACCTGGTATGCCGGGTATGCTGCACCGAAGCAGACCGCCGTCATCGACAAGGAATTGCCCAACGGCGACCTGCTGCGCGTCAAGGGCTCCACCTACGACTACCGCTCGGCCGGGGCACAGAAGTCGGGACGGCTGTGGATCCCGCCCAACGTCAACGTGGTAATGGGCGTAATGGTCGACATGAACGCCGGCGGCGTGGCGGGAGACAACAAGGCGTTTGCCGGCGACACCAACCTGCAGATGTTCGCCGCCCGCAACAGCTTCGCCCTCCTCGGCATCGGCGGGTTCCGCGGCATGGACATGTACGACCGCGGCGGCGCCGACACCATCTTCTACATGCTCGATGAGTTCGCGAAGGCGGGCGGGCACCCCGAACTGGCCAACGTGCCGTTTATCATGCACGGCTCATCCAACGGCGGCATGGCCACCTACGGCACAGTCAACAACCGTCCCGAACGCTGCATCTGCTGGGTCTCCAACGTCGGACCGCGCTTCAACCCGCCGGTGGCCACCGATGAAGCGATCAAGGTCCCGGGCATCATCATCGTCGGTCCCAAGGACCACATCCTGGGCGAACGCGGAGTCGGCGATACACGTGCCATGATACGCAACGTGCGCGGCCGCGGCGGACTCTGGTCGTGGATCCCCGAGCAGGACAAGGACCACGAGACCCGCAACGTGCTCGACATCAACATGAAATTCTACGAGAACGCAATCAAGGCGCGGTTGCCCAAAGATGCGGATCCGCGCACGGGCCCGGTGAAACTCAACGAGATTGCCGAGAACAGCGGCTGGCTCACCAACGCCGAAGTCTACCAGACCGAGATGACCTGCGTTGCCCCCTACGACGAGTACCCGGAACAGAAATCGATCGCGGGATGGGTCCTCGACAAGGATGTCGCATTCCTCCACCGCGGGCTTACCACGTTCAAGAGCCCCGCCTCGATCGGGCTCAAGGAGTACCGCGCGACCGAGAATGTGCATGTCGGTCCGGCGGAACTGATGGTCGTGGCCAACCCGACCGTGCGGCCGGGAGAGCGGATAACCGTGCAGGTGAGCTTCAGGAAGAGCAGAGGCTGGGGAAGACGCCGGGGAGGCCAGGCGGACACGGACACGACTGCCACCGACCCCTTCGACAGTATCCAGGTGTTTTCCGGGGCAGTCCCGCTCGGGACGATCCGCGGGGGAAGCGGGCCTGAGTTGAAGATCACGGTGAAACCGGAGCCGCTGGTATACGCACTCAACGCGCTGGTGTACGACACCAACGGCACCGTCTACCCGACCATCCCGTTCCATTTCATCGTCTCCGACCCCGCGATCAAGGCGATGGTCAACAAGCTTCGCGCAGCCTCGAGTACCAAGCCGCCGAAGAAGGTGCTGGGCTCACTCACCGCGAAGAAGGGGGCGGCCGAGGGAGTGACGCTGGCGGGAGCGGACACGCAGGATGCCGTGCTCACGGTGTACGGGTTGAGCAAGGCGCAGGAGAACGGAGGCCGCCGGAGCGCCGAGAGAGGCGGCGCCGCGCAGCCCCGCCGGCAGGCGGCGACCCATCGCCGCCGCTGCGAAGCGGCCGCTCAGCGGCCGCACCCACGTCGACGCCGCTT
>CAZJJT010000699.1:0-241 GCA_964546395.1 uncultured Fibrobacterota bacterium | reverse complement strand
TTCTGGGACCGTATCGACAGCACGCACGACGTGGTTCGCTTGACCGTGGAGCGCTGCGGCGGTGACCCGAGCAACTGGAAATCGGTGTGGCAGACACTGCCCGAAAAGCCCACGCTGGCGGGCGATGACGACGCGAAGCTGACATTCAAGGCAGCGCGCAGTGCGGCGGGGCTGTACATGTACGTGGAAGTGACCGATGACGAGTGGTACCCGGCACGCGAGGACAAGACCGTGTTCGATA
>CAZJJT010000698.1:0-2632 GCA_964546395.1 uncultured Fibrobacterota bacterium | reverse complement strand
TCCTCGGCTACGCCCACCTGATCGACCAGAAGAACCGGGGGGGCGGGGGCACACCACTCAACGCGGAACTCGACGAGGCAGTCCGAACGATCATTGGCGCGTCGGAACGAGCGGCGGACCTTGTCCGCAAACTGCTGGTGTTCTCGCGCCGCGAGCAGTTCCGCTTCGCGGTGTTCGACCTCAACGAGACGCTCACCGAGGTCGAAACCCTCCTTCGTCACAGCCTGCCCAAGCTTGTCGGGCTGGAGGTGAGCCATCCCGCGTCGCCGGTCGAGATACACGGAGACCGCTCACTGGTGCAAAGCGCCCTTCTGAACCTCTGTGTCAACGCGCGCGATGCGATGCCTGAGGGGGGGACCCTTACGGTCTCTCTCGAACTCGCCGACACACTTCCCGCGGGACACACCGATCAGGGCGTTGCTTCGAGGAGGGGCTACGCGCGCGTGCGCGTGACCGACACGGGCGTGGGCATGAGTGACGAGGTCAAGCAACACCTCTTCGAGCCGTTCTTCACCACCAAGCAGCCCGGCAAAGGCACTGGTCTGGGTCTCGCGAGCGTCTACGGCACTGTCCAGGCCCACAGGGGACATACCGACGTGCAGTCCGAGCCGGGTACGGGAACCACGGTCGCAGTCTGGTTCCCGCTGGCGGATGAGAAGCGGACGCCCGAGCCCACGACAGACGCACGGCCGGTACGGCACGGGGGAGGAACCGTGCTGGTGGTGGACGACGAGGAGCCGGTGCGGCAGCTCGTGGTGGACGTGCTCGGGTCCGAAGGGTATAAGCCGGTCGCGTTCTCGCAGGGCGAGGAAGCGGTGGGGTTCGCACGGAGCCATCGCGGGGCACTTGCATGCGCCGTGGTTGACCTGCTGATGCCCGGCATGGGGGGCAGGGATGTGGTGACGCGGCTGCACGAGACGCGGCCGGAACTGCCGGTAGTGCTCATCAGTGGGTTCTCAGCCGGGGCCGACACACAGACACTGGTATCCAAACGCAACGTGCATATGCTTATGAAGCCGTTCGACCCGGCGTCGCTGCTGGCGAAGGTGGCCAGGGCCGCAGGGCCGGCTGCGGCATAGCGCTGCCGCTGCCCCGGTAACGGAGAGAAGCTGCCGTGAGACACAGAACCGCTGCATGCGCGGCCCCGGTCAAGCGCGCCAATGTGGTGTACGACACCGAGAGCTTCCAGAGCGGCCATCCCCTGGTACCCTTGTACGTATCCACGGGGATTGTCGGCGGCTGCTTCGACCACTTCGGTTTCCAGAGCCGTCCGAACACCGGAGTTCCTGAAGGACGCACGGTGCTTGGGTTTGTCGACCACTACCACCGCGCAGCCCACGGAAGACACATCCAGCTGCCGCTCGCCGTACTGCAGGCGCGTACCGCCGACGGGACTGCCCTGAACCTGGTCGATTGTACCTCGTACCGCCAGGAACTTGACATCTACGACGGACTCCTGCGGACCGAGTACGACCTCTACGGCCCCACCCACATCGAGTGCTTCGCCGCCCAGCAGGCGCCGAACCTGTTCCTGCTGCGTGTGGAGCGGTCCTCAGCACACCCCGGCAGGAAGTTGGTGCTCGTGGTGGAGGCTGAGACCTCGCGCTGCCAGAACAACGACACCGGCTCGAGGGTCGAAG
Organism: uncultured Fibrobacterota bacterium; assembly: GCA_964546395.1. Taxonomy (GTDB): domain Bacteria; phylum Fibrobacterota; class Chitinivibrionia; order Chitinivibrionales; family CAZJJT01; genus CAZJJT01. The sequence goes on along the minus strand of CAZJJT010000698.1, from coordinate 992 downwards.
TCGTGCGGGTTACGGCCCAGCCTGGCGGGGACCACGTGCAGGTGCGAAGCTGCACCAATGCCACCACGGTGGTCTGGGTGCTGTCGTGCCCCGGGGCGGCATGGACAGTGGACGAGACACGCATCGTGTGCGAACTGCCAGAACCGGCCGCCGACCTCAGGATCTGGGTTGAGCGCACCGGGTGTCCCGGTGCCGACATGCTGGAGGTACCGTTTGAGCAGGTGCGCGACCAGCATTGCGCCGCGTGGCATGAGTTGTGGAACCGCTCGTGGGTTGACCTGCCGGAGTACCGTGCCCAGGCGATCTGGTGCCGGACGAAGTACTACGCCCTCTCACACTTCCCTGCGCAGACTGCACGGCCCCTGTGTCCCACCGGACTGGTGGGCAACATCTGGGGCTTCACGTTCCCGCAGGACGTGTACTACGTCGAGGAGGCTCTCCCCCGCCTTGGACATGCTGAGCGCGCACACGCGGCGCTCGAGTGGTGGCTGGAGCATCTGGGCGATGCGAAGCGGTACGGGAAGAGGCTGCTCGGGACGGAAGGCGCCTACTACCCCTGGACGCCGCCCAACAGGGAGTGGGACCAGTATGAGATCGACGGTGTGTGCGGGGCCGATTCGTACGAACTGCACAACCCGGCGTATGTTGCGGCGATGGCGTGGCACTGGTACCAGCGCACCTCGGATCTGGTGATGCTGCGACGGTACTTCGCGCTCATCGAAGAGGTGTTCCGCTTCTATGCGTCAATCACCTCGCCCGGCCCATCGGGCACATACGACTCGTATCACGAACACGCGCGCGGCCAGGATGAAGCGTCCAGCACCGAAGGGAGACTCCGTAACCTGCTGTGCGTATCGTACAGCGCCGAGTACAGCGCGCGCATGTACGTGGCGGCGGCCGGCACTGCGGGAGGCGGCGATAATGATCTGTTTTGGGTCGTGTTGGTGATGTTTGTGGATTGCATTTTTGTTGTCGGTTTTCTGCGTATCTTT
>CAZJJT010000697.1:0-2637 GCA_964546395.1 uncultured Fibrobacterota bacterium | reverse complement strand
ACTGTTCGGCCGGGACATGAACAGGGTCCTGCTGTCCCCCTGGAAGTGGAACATCGTCAGTTCCCTGTTCCAGCCCGACCATCCCGCCGTGACCGACCAACAGCACCAGCACTGGAGCAGGCTGCACTGTGACCGCCATCCCCACCGGGAAGTGCTGATCGGTCTGTCGGGGAGCTGCCTCTACGGCTACAGACAGAAGCTGTACCCCTGCAATCCGGGAACGGTGTTCCTGTTCGATGCCTTTGAGGAGCACGACAACTACTATGCCCCGTGCACCGACAGGGTCCGCCATCTGTGGCTCCACCTGGTCCCGAGCGATGTCTACTACCACCTCTACCACGTCATGAAGGGGCGGATTGACACCAGCCAGAGCATGCACGGGCGGCTTTCAGCCGCAGACATGGAAAGTGTGCTACGGCAGTCCTGGTCCGAGTTGTCGGCGCCGAATCCTCTGCCCGATGCCGCCAGACGCATGAAGATCATCGCGTCCCTGATGACCGTGCTGGTCCGCGTTCTGGAGACAGGCACAGGTCCCGTCCGTGGTGTTACCGCCCAAGACTCGCAGGGCCGGATGGTTGCATCGATTGAGAAGCACATCCGGCAGTCCGGGGGCAAAGGCCTGACACTTGACAACCTGGCACGCATTGCCGGGTACAGCAAGTTCCATTTCCTGCGCGTGTTCAGGAAGCACACCGGCCTGTCGGTACACTGCTACGTCGACATGTGTCGAGTGAAAAAGGCGGTAGAACTACGTCGGCAGGGCCTGATCGACAAGCAGATCGCGGAGGCACTTGGATTCTCGTGTCCGGCGGCGTTCTCCCGGTGGCGGAGGAGCCATCGCTGAGACCGACCGCACGGTCACCGTGTGCGCAGTCGCCTCCCGCACATCCGGGCCGATGGCGGAATCGTATCTTAGCCATGCCCTGAACCGTCTGTTGGACAAGGACGTGTTCCGGCGGCCCGGCGCTGCAGATGCCATAGTGCCGGGCAGACCATCCCCCCGGCTGGAAGGCACCACATGACCGCGAGGCACCACAGGTTCACCGGACCCATCCGCATCAGCGACAACGGCCGTCACTTCGTCGACCGCGACGGCGCCCCGTTCTTCTGGCTCGGGGACACCTGCTGGCCGCTGTTCACGCAGTACACCTACGCCGAAGCGTGTGCGTACCTGCGCAACCGCGCGAAGCGCGGGTTCACCGTGATCCAGTGTGTGATGGCGTGGCCGGGAAGCCAGGCGTACGGTGGACGGCCCGGTCTGGCGCGGTTCCCCTGGAAGAAGGCCCCGGCGCGTCTCAACGCCTCGTTCTTCGTGCATGTCGACAAGGTCGTTGACTACGCGCGCAGGCAGGGGCTGGTTCTGGCAATCCTGCCGACGTGGGGCAACTATGTGAACAACGACAAGGTGCTGACACGTGACAACGCGCGCGCCTACGCACGATACGTGGGAGCACGCTACCGTTCGGCGCCCAATGCGATATGGGTGAATGGCGGTGACCGCTACCCGAAGGGGTTTGAGGGTGTGTACCGTGAGCTTGCGGCGGGACTGAGGGATGGCGATGGCGGGGCGCACCTGATCACCTACCACATCTGCGGGTGCCATACCACGGCACAGCATTTCCACGATGAGGACTGGCTGGACTTCAACATGCTGCAGACCTGGACCGACTGGGACCGGGTGTACCAGTGCGTGTCGAGTGACTACGGCCGCACGCCGGTGAAACCGGTTGTGCACGGCGAGGGGGCTTACGAGAACGGTCCGGAGTATCCCAAGGGGCCGATCTCACCGCTGATTGCCCGGCGCCAGGCGTGGTGGGCGTTCCTGGCCGGCGGCTTCCATACGTATGGGCAGGACCAGGTGTGGCGAATGAGCAAGGGGTGGCAGACCACGTTCGACACACCGGGTGCGCAGCACATGGGTGTGTTGGCGGGCATACTGCGGAACATCAGGTGGTGGGACGCGGTCCCTGACCAGAGCCTGTTTGTATCGGGGGTGGGCGAAGGGCGCACGTTGAATGCTGCGGTAATCGGCCGTGACGGTTCGTGGGCGCTGGCCTACCTGAGTTCACAGATCCAGGTGCAGCTGTTCCTGACAAAGATTCGTGCCGCCCGTGTAAGAGCAACCCTTGTCAACCCCGCCACCGGCGAACGCAAGCCTGCGGGGATCCACGAGACAGGGCTGCGCAAGATCGTGCCCTTCCCTCAGGCCAAAGCAGAGTGGTTCGCGACTCCTGCGCACTGGGAGGATGCGGTGGTGCTTCTTGAGACCGAGTAGGACACAGTACACAGTAGATAGTACACAGAAGAAACGCGACCATTCCATGTCCTATGTCCTATGTCCTGTGTGAAGCAGTGAAGAGCGGGGACACAGCATATAGGACATAGTACACAGAAGAAGCTCCCTCACTCCATGTCCTGTGTCCTGTGTGAAGCAGTGAAGAGCGGGGACACAGCATATAGGACATAGTACACAGAAGAAGCTCCCTCACTCCATGTCCTGTGTCCTGTGTGAAGCAGTGAAGAGCGGGGACACAGCATATAGGACATAGTACACAGAAGAAGCTCCCTCACTCCATGTCCTGTGTCCTGTGTGAAGCAGTGAAGAGCGGGGACACAGCATATAGGACATAGTACACA
>CAZJJT010000696.1:2424-2638 GCA_964546395.1 uncultured Fibrobacterota bacterium | reverse complement strand
CGAGTGCGCCGTTGCCGGGGGCGGTGTACTCCGCGCCGCTGTTCGATGAGTCCGACCCGCTCAACCCGTCAACCGCCATGACGCTCGGCACGCAGTCGCGGTCCACTATGCTCTGGGTGTTGCCGCAGGGGAGCGTTGACAAGCGTGTGTACGCCGAAGTTACCTATGCCGGCGGCGGCCGCGACACGCTGGTGGCGATTATCGCACCATATCC
>CAZJJT010000696.1:0-2414 GCA_964546395.1 uncultured Fibrobacterota bacterium | reverse complement strand
TATCCGCCCGAAGTGGGCATACGTGTGGTGGAGGACGCGAGGCATGTGCAGCGCCGCGTGCTCTACGGAATCGATTCTCTCGACCAGCTGGTCTGGCATGGCGACTCGCTGCGGTTCACGGTGGATGTCCAGGGCAACCGCGCGCTTGACACGGAGTTCGAGGTGTGGCTTCTCACGAGCCGGGGCTACAGTATGGTGACCGGCACGGACATGCGGAAAGGCTGGTGCGCGACCAGTCCGGTTCGCTGCCGACTGACCGCCCCCGACGGGCAGCATGATGCGGGCCAGGAGTACGAACTGGCACTCGACACCGCAATCGGCACCGCTGGCCGGGACATGCTGGACTCTCTGCTTCTCGGGGGAGTTACTGGCGACTACGCTGCGCCCACCGGCCTGAGCGCCGGTGCGGTGTCCGCCAACCGGCGGATGGTCGATACACTGAGGGCGAGCGAACTGCAGAACAACGCGTCCAAAGAGACAGTGCTGATGCTGCGGTTCCGAAGCACGGCGTTCGGTGACTCGTTTGCGGTGGTGTACGGGTTCGAGCACGGGCGGATTTCGGGCAGACTGGTGCGCGATATCTACGCACCACAGGTGCGTTTCGACAGCCATGCCGACAGCAACCCGTGGCATGTCGGGGAAGGCGACACACTGGACGGGGCGTTCAGCTTCGCACTGGACTCGTCATCGGTTGTGGATTTCGGCGGGGCTCGTATCGCGGATATTTCGCTGGTGATGTTTCCGGTACCGGCGGGGGTTGTCTGGCAGACCCATTCCTCTCCACCCATCGCGGCCGAGCAGGCCCTGGCCGATGCCTACGGGGTGTTCCGCACACCGGTTGTACCGATGAATGACACGGTGTGTGGTGTTCGGTGGGATGCAGTGGATCCGTCGGGATGGCCCGCGGGGGAGTGCCTGATGGGCGTTGTCACGACCGATGAGTTTGGGGTCAGGGCGTTTGCCACGGTAGAGAGTTCGACGTTCCTGAACCCGTGGCGCGTGTACCTGGTGGTGCGGTGAGGTGCTGTACATGGCATGGCAAGGGGGTGGCGCGATGAGATCTCTTACGCTGACGTGCGTTGCGGCAGTGTTGATGGCAGGCAGTGTGTCCCCGGCCCAGGACATTGACATCTCGGGCATGGTGGTGGACGGCCTGGGAGGGGCGATATCAGGAGCACAGGTGCGGCTGCTCGCGGCAGGCCTCGACACGGTTTCCGGTGCGGGAGGGGAATACGCCATCAGGCGTGTCGCCGCAGTCCGGCCCCTCGGGCGGGGTGACGGGCTACACGACGCATTGCGCCTTTCGGGCAACCATCTGCAGGTGCAGGTGCCGCCCGGCGGCAGTGCGGTGCATGTCGACATGTACGATATGGCCGGCAGGCTGGTGCACCGCATGCGCACCGGGCGCCTGGGTGCGGGAACACATGCATTTCCGCTCGAATGCGGGCTGGGAACGCGCGTGGTGCGCGTGGACATGGGTGCAGAGCGGTTTATGTTCAGGCTGGGCGGTCCGGCCGGTGCGGTGAGTGCGCAGAGCAGTGCTCGCGGCAATCCCGTGGGCACGTTCGCTCAGCAGGCCGACGGGGCGGTTGACACACTGCAGATCAGCTGTGCCGGGTACGTGACACGGAAGGTGCTCCTGCAGAGCTACACGCAGTATCTCCTCACACAACTGTTGACCGACAACGGATTAGGCATGACGATCAACGACGGCGCGCTATACACGGTCAGCGACGAGTGTGAGGTCGTTGTGCGCGACCGCGATCGGGTCCTCGCGAGTATCCGCACGATCAACACGCTTGAGAGAGGCACGCCCATATTTCTTGCGGGAAGCCAGACGGCGATCACCGATACGCTCACCCGGGTTCCCTGGGTGCTTGCCCAGGGCGCTGGGCGCAAGATCGTGTGTGTTGAGCGGACCTATGCGGCCGGAGGGGTCGATACGGTCTGTGATGGCATCGATATCCGGCCGTGGCGGATCGACGTCATACTGCGCAATCCCACCAGCGGACCCGAGAGAACCATGTGCGAAGCGGACAGTGATAACGTTCCTGGACGTGGCCGGGTCGCCGCATACGCGGTTGGCCGACCGTGGATTGACTTCTCGGTTGACACCCACGCCGACTCGAGCGTCGACCCCGCCTTCGAGTGCTATGTCGTGACACCCAACAACCGGGCACTCAGCACACAGACCATGGCAGCATACCGGCTCGGGACCGACTACTTCGGCCTCGGCGGTATCGGCGCCGTCCATTCTTGTTCGGTCATGTACCGCTACCAGTTCCACCCCGACAGCACGCGGGGAGCGCAGCGGCTCCTCGCGGTCGCATATGGTAGCCTGCAGGACTGCCTCGGCCTGGGAGCAAGCTGTACGCCGGTGAATCCGGCCGGCAGTGCCGAGGCATACCGGCTGG
>CAZJJT010000695.1:0-2640 GCA_964546395.1 uncultured Fibrobacterota bacterium | reverse complement strand
TGCCCGATCCGCGTAATTTGACCGCTCTGTCCGGATCTATTTGACCGAACGGAAGGCCTCTCAAAGAGCGTTCAACGGTGGTAAGATAGTTCTGTTTTGGAAGCCGGTCATTTTGCGGCGGATTTCTCCTTGTTTTTGCGCATGGATTCTCCTTCCAGGTTGAGTTTTATGGCGCCATGGGTCAGGCGGTCGCAGATGGCGTCGGCGACGGTCGGGTCGGGCAGTTTGAGGTGCCATTTGTCGACCGGGTACTGCGTGGTGACGATGATTGAGCCGGTCTGCTCCTTCTCTTCGATGATGTCAAGAAGCGGGCCGGCATCGACCGCCTCGATAGGCTGCATGAGGAAGTCGTCGAGGATCAGGACTCGTATCCGGGCGGTCTTCTTGAGGTACTTCAGGTAGGTACCAGTACCTTTTGCCGCATGGATTTCCTCGAAGAGGATGGGGTAGCGGACCTTGGCGACTGAGAAGCCCATGATACAGGCCTGCAGTCCGACGGCTTCGGCAAGGTAGGTTTTCCCGCCACCGGTCGGCCCGGTGATGATGAGATTCTGGGTGTTGTCGATCCAGGTGGAGGTGGTGAGGGGCATGATGTCTTTCTTGAGCAGACCGCGGGCGTGGCTGTAGGTGATGTTCTCGATGCAGGCCTGTTCGGGCTTGAAGTTGGCCTGTGTAATCATGCGGGACAGTCTTCGATTGCGCCGCTCGTTGTACTCGTCCTCGACCAGTAGGGCGAAGAACTCCTCCGGCGCAAGATCGCGGATGTTGCCGCCGGCCAGTCGCGAGCGCAGGGATTGTGCCATGTAGGACAGACGCATCGACTTGAGCTGCTCTATCACTTTTTCGATATGCATGATGGACCTCGGTTTCTATTGTTGGTCGACGAGTTGAGTGTAGTACTGCGGGCCGCGGATATTCTGATGCACGATGACGGGTGGTTGCGGCTGGGGCTGCAGAGACTGGCTGTCCAGATTCTGTTCCAGGATGGATTTGATGCTCTTGAAGGAGGATGCGGCGTTGTAGTGCACAGCCCGCTTGCAGGCGTTCTCCAGTCGAGCACTGCCATACACCCGGGCCAGTCGCAGCACGCCCATGGCGGCGTTGAAGCCCTGCTCGACATGCTGTCGTGCGCGCATGACCGCCGCGACCACATCGGCTGTGGCCGGTCCGGTCTGGTTAGCCTGTGCAATGAACCACTCCCTGTTCCAGCCTTTGACGAACGCATGCGAGGGCGGCATGTGCTGGGGAGTAGTGGTGTAATCGAAGTTGGACCTGCCCAGCTGGTGCCGGCACACATGTACGTTGTCGTGGTAGATCTCGATAACCTGCCCCATCTGGTAGACCTTCACGCGCCGACCGACCAGATGGTGCGGAACGCTGTAGTGGTGGTCTTCGTAGCGGATGTGGTAGTTGGGCGCGACCAGTACGTCGAGTTTGATGCGGGATATCCTGAAGGGTTCGGCAGGCAGCGGTTGGGCGTAAGGCTTGTCCACTTCCTCGAAGCGCTGCCGCCGCGTCTTGCCGCCGTGGTCTTTCATCGGGCGGTTGTTCAGCAGCTCAAGCTCCTCCCGCAACGCAGCATTGATCTCATCAAGGGAGAAGAACGTGCGGTTGCGCAGCCGCGCCAGGATGAAGCGCTGGGCCACCCCCACAGCGCTCTCCACAACGGCCTTGTCCTTGGGCTTGCGCACACGTGCAGGAAGGAACGCGACACTGTAGTGCGCGGCCATCGCCCCGTATACAGGGTTGGCGACCGGGTCGTAGCGGTCGGACTTCTTCACCGCGCTGCGAGTGTTGTCCGGAACGAACGCCGCCGGCGCAACGCCGAAGTACGCCAGCGCCCGCACATGCGACAGGGAGAAGTCAACTGTCCTCTGGGTATGTGTCGCCTCCACGTAGGTGTAGCTGCTGGCTCCCCAGGCACTGACAAAAAGCTCCGCCGGGATCACCTCCCCGGTCTGGCGGTTGATGTACTCCAGCCCATCCCCGGAGTGGTCTGTGAACACCTTGTCGCCGCCCTTGTGGACCACCTTCATATCCAAGCGTGGCGGACGATGCTGCGCGTAGTGCTCAAAGTACGCCGTGCGCTTCAGCCCCTCGGGATGCGCCTGCGCATACTCCTCCCACAGACGCTGAAGTGTCACGTGAGGCCGGGCAAGCTCCTGGCTGATGTACTCAGTGTCAGGCAACGGTCTGGCCGGCTCGGCGGCCTCAGCAAGTGCAACCGGCGGAAACAGGGCGGCCTCAAGCGCGGTGTCGCTGAGTGTCTCTGGCAGCGGCCAGCCCAGCCCCGAGCGCTCAAACCGGTCCAGGTAGTTGATTACACTGCCCTTGGAAAGCGACAGCGCCCGCGCTGTCTGTTGGGCGCTAATCTTCTTGGATAAGCGGTACTCCAGTACAAGCCGAATCCTCTTCATCGGCGTTCTCCCTCTGCTCATCTCGTCCTCTTTCGCTGGTTGTGACTAACGCCAGAAGGACGAAATTGGTTGATCTGAGAACGCGTCTGGGAAAGGCTCTCCGGCCGGTCAAATATCGCCGGATCTGTCGGTCAAATTGTTCCGGACAGACCGGTCATTTTGCGGCGGACGGACCGGTCATTTTCAACCGGACGAAGCGGTCATTTTGGGGCGGATCGGGCAT
>CAZJJT010000694.1:0-2641 GCA_964546395.1 uncultured Fibrobacterota bacterium | reverse complement strand
GTGCGGGCTGAACTGGGACATGCAGACCAACGAAGGCCTGCGCGAGCTGTCCGGCATCGTCAAGGGGCCCTGCAACCTGGCGACCCTCTCAGCCGACGGCCTCTGGATCAAGCCATCGTTTGAATGTGCGTGTCCGGTCAGCATGCACGGGTGGAAGGTTTCGGGCACTGCCGGCACGTTCGAGTTCAACCAGCAGGCTGTAGAAGGCGAACGGCTGCAGACCGGCGACATCGCGCTCTCGGCGTCCCCGGTTGCTGTCGATGAGTCGGATTGGTCGGCGTACCGCGGTGACAGCCACCACACGGGTTCCTCTCCTGCCACGGTCGCGACAGTGGGTGTTTCGCTGATGTTCGAGTATGCGCCCGCACCCCCTTACCAGGTGACGCTGGACGTGCCACTCAACCAGGAGCCCGTATCCTCCCTGGGGGGCGCAATCTACGCGGTGGACCAGCACACCACGCCGCCGATCAGCGCGGGCGACTACTTGTACTTTGGAGCAACCGATGGCGTGGTACGCTGCGTCGACACCAGAACCGGGCAACTGGCATGGTCGTTCATTGCCGGCGGCGAGCTGCGCGATCCCCCGGCACTGTGGAATGGGCGACTCTACTTCGGGTGCGCGGACGGCTACGTATACGCACTCGATGCAGCGACCGGCAGAGAGCTCTGGAGATTCCGTGCCGCACCCGCCGAGCGTCGGCTCATGATGTACGGCCAATTGATGAGCACCTGGCCCATACTTGGCACGATTGTTGTTGAGGACAGCGTTGTCTATGCCGCGGCCGGATACGATGCGCAAGACGGGACCCATGTGTATGCGCTGGACGCAATCGACGGATCTATCGTCTGGCAGAACAACGACATCGGGCACCGTTTTGACCTCTACAACTATGGTAGGAATGTGGGAAGCGGCCTGACTGCGGCTCGCGGCCACCTCATGATGAGGTCGAACACGTGTGCCACCACATCGCTTGACATGCACACCGGCGAGCTGCTTCCCGGCCCGGCGGACAGGGAGTACGTCCCCAGCAAGAACCAGGGCTGGGTGCACGGCCGCCTGGCGGTCTTCCGAGACCGGTTCTTCATGTACGGCGGCCGTCGTCTTGTCAGCGACCATTGGGAGCGATATGGGTACCAAATACAGTATCTGTGGTACTACCGGTTCCTGGAACTGGACGCGAGTGGTGCCGCGCTGTATCCGGAGATAGCGCCGTTCCCCGACCGAAGCGCATACAGCGTTCCTGCCTGGGACAACGACGTCTTCGTCGCATTCTACCACGACAATCCCGACGGACTCACGGGCGGATACCTGCGATGCTACAGTGCGGACACGGTCGAAGCATTCCTTGCTCGGACCCGCCAGGCGCATGAGGACGATGTCTTCCAAGCCTATGAGCAGAGCACGGTCAAGGAGTCCATTTCCACTGAGCTCTGGCGTACCGCCGAGCTCCATCTTGTGAATGCCATCGCCGTGGCCAGGAACGCAGTGGTCTACACCTGGATCGCAACTGCGGCTCCACGACCGGACCGAGATCTGTACGCGCCCTGGAAAGTGACCGCGGCTGACAAGCTGACCGGCGCAGAGCTCTGGACCGAGACACTGCCCATGGAGCCGCTGTACGAGGGGTTGAGCATCGACCGTGACGGCAATGTCGTCGTGGCGCTTCGCGACGGTCGCGTCCGCTGCTATGGCGAAGGTACCGTGGGTATCGCGCGGTGCGAGCCGAGTGTGCAACCGAAGGTGCCGATGTCCGAACCGGTTGTCCGTGCAGCCGGGTGGGAGAGCCAGGGCGCCACTGGGCATTCGGCCGGTGCTGCCGACCCCGCACCGGCGCAGCAGCCGACCGACCATGTCGCCGAGCCTTCTCGTGCCCCGACCACCATGCCCTCTCTCGACGCCGCCGGGTGGGACCGCGAGTTGGTCGCGCGGTTCGGCGCCTCCCGGGCCGGCCATCCATCGTCATGGTTGCCAATCGTGACCGAAATGGCAGAGGAAGATGCAGCTGCCGAGTTGGCCGACACGCGTTGGAAGAGCGACCTTCCCTGTCTGCATGTGGTAGGCGTGACAGCCGAGTCGTGGTCGGATGCCAACACGCCAGGCAATACGGTTGACCGAGACCTGACCACGCGCTGGGCACCATCCGACACCGGCCGGCAGTGGCTGACGTACGACCTGGGCTACGCGCGTGGAGTCGCCGGCGTGAGCGTGGTCTGGTATGCCCTGCGACGGACCAGTGCCGCTGTCACGGTTGAGACGTCCATCGATGGCAAGGCATTTTCGGTGGCCGATGGAGGCCCGCTTGGAGGCCGGGGAGTCAACACGGCCCTGCGCATGTTCATCCCGACCAATGCGCGCTACATTCGCGTCTGTCTGATACCTGAAGACGGTGCAGTGGCGCCGAGCGTGTATGAGGTCGGCGTGCACGGCCCCGTGGGTACGGTTGCGGCGGGACACGGCCCGACGCGCTGAGCGATCCCCATAGCTGCAATCGTGGCAGCCAAGGACCGTCGCTCATCTTCCCACAGCCGGGCTCAAGGGGGGGGACGACCCATGAAGATGATCACTGGCAACCCTTTCCGTCGCGCAAGTGATAGTGAATTGCTTCCCGCTCGTTCACGTGTTTTTCGCCAGTCATTAGCT
>CAZJJT010000693.1:0-2644 GCA_964546395.1 uncultured Fibrobacterota bacterium | reverse complement strand
TGGCTGCAAGGCTAGGACGGAAGAGACCTTCCTGGAACGGACATGACTGTCCGCTCACTGCATGAGAGGGTCGACAATGACAAATTGCACACGCAGGAAGCCTGCCGCGGCGCGCGCCACATGGGTAGTATTCGCAGCTGCGCTCTGGTTCCCGGGCCATGCCGCCCGCGTGACCTATCTCAGCGACATGGACTGGGTGAGCGCCACGCAGGACTACGGCACGCCGCAGAAGGACTTGAGTGTCGACGGAAATCCGCTGACCTGTTTCAATGAGAGCTGGACCAAGGGTATCGGGTCGCACGCCAACAGCGAAATTGTCTACTACATTGGCGACAGCAGCTTCAGTTCGTTCGTGTGCTACGTCGGTATCGACGGCGAGATAATCGACTGTGGGGGCTCGGTCGTGTTCGAGGTACACAATGAGTCCGGTGTACAGTTCACCTCGCCCGAGCAGTTCGATACGATGAACACCACAGGTCCCAACCGGATGTCCTACCAGATGCGCGTTGATATCACGGGGTGGGACACACTGAAGCTGGTCCTGGTCGCCGGGGCAGGCAATACGTGTGACCATGCGGACTGGCTGGACGCCAAGCTGCTGACAGACGAGGGAGCCAGCGGCCTTCTCGCCTACGATGGGATGGACTACCCGGCCGGTCAGCGACTCGATACGGTTGGTTCGGCCGGCAGCGGCTGGGCTGGGCGGTGGGTCTGCGGCGACGGGCCCACGTCAGGCTACTACGCTGAGACTGTGGATACGACACTGCACTACGGCCCACTGGTGGTGAGCCGGGGCAGTGCGAAGGCGCCAGCCAACACGGGGCCCCTGAGCAAGGAGTATCGTGTGCTGTCGTCCATGGCAGGTGGCGTTCCGGGCCAGAACGTGTGGATCAGTTGCATCTTCGCGGAAGACAACCTGACCGCGGGGACAGTGTTGAGCGGCATGGACGGGAACAAGCGGGTGTTCGCGCTCAACCATGGAGGCACCTACCCAAACCGCGACTGGTACTTCCATACGTACAGTGGTCCTCCGGCGTGGGAAAATGGACGGCCAGACGCTGCCAGGGGTGACAATCTGGTCATTATGAAAATGGAGGTCGGGAGTGCGGCCACAAATGTAAAGGTATGGGTGAACCCGTATGATCTGAGGAACCTGGGCACACACGATCTGCAGCTGAGCGGTAACAACAGCGGACCGTGGGCGTTTGACCGATTCCGCTGGGAGTGCTACTACCAGCACACAACGGCCCAGACCTCGAGGCTGGATGAGCTGCGTATCGGGACGACGCTGGAGAGTGTCACACCGATGGAAGATTACTCGTCCGGGTGGTCGAGTTCAGCAGATATCTACATGAATACGACGGCGAGTGGTGCAGGTATCACTGCCAACGTTTTCAACTTCCCGATCCTGGTGCGTCTGACCGGCGATGTCTTCGATTTCAGCGAGTGGGCGTTCCCGGCAACCGGGACTGATATCAGGTTCTCGAAGACGGACGGCACCCCGCTCTACTACGAGATCGAACGTTGGAAGGACGGGGCAGGAATAGCGGACACCGCTGAAGTATGGGTACGGGTGGACACTGTGCTGGCTGACGACGACGTACAACGGATCGCGATGCACTGGGGCAACGCCTCTGCAACCAACGCGCAGACACCGCAGATGGTTTTCGATACGCGCAACGGGTTTGCCGCCACCTATCATCTGGAGGAAAACGGCAATACAACATCTGAGGGATACCGGGACGCTACCTGGAACACCAATCATGGCACGGGCTTGAACGTCACTGCGGCATCGGACGTGAGCGCTGTCGTGGGGATTGGGTCGACCTTCACACGCACCAGCAGCCAGCGAGTTGAAGCTGCAGACTCTCCGTCACTGGACCTTCCCGGCCAGAATGCCACCGTTTCCTGCTGGCTGCAAGTAACATCCTTTGCCGTTGACAATCAGGGCATACTCGGCAAGCAAGGCTCCTACGACTTCCACCGTGAGGGAAGTACGGACGCAGTGCAGTGGTGGGCGAGCATGAGTGGCGCTCACGAATGCAGAGGCACTGTCTCGGTCAACGACGGGCAGTGGCACTATGTGACCGGCACGCAGGACGAAACAGCGCAGCGCCGGGTGCTCTACATCGACGGGTCGATTGATGTGTCGCAGACCAACTGGGGTGGATTTGTCCAGAACACGAACCCGTTCATCATCGGTGGCGTTGGTGGAAACTACCTTGATGGCGTACTTGACGAAGTCCGGGTGTCAGGCGTAGTTCGCGATTCGCACTGGGTGAAGCTGTGCTATGAGAACCAACGTATCGGCCAGCAGTTTGTGGATGTCGGTAATCTCCCGTGCGAGCCGCCGGCGATTGTTGCCGACCCCCGGGATACCACGGTGGAGGAGAGCAGGCAGGTGACATTCTCGGTGGTGGCAACGGGGACACGCAAGCAGTTCCAGTGGTACCGCAATTCCTCGGTCCTGATTCCCGGCGCGACTTCCGACAGCTACACATTCGCCGCGCAGTTGGGTGACGACGGAGACCAGTACCACTGCGTGGTGAGCAATACGTGCGGTTCTCCTGCGTCAAGTGCTCCCGCCACTCTCACGGTCACCGAGACCTGCATTCCCCCCATCCTTGCGGACACGCTTCGTGAC
>CAZJJT010000692.1:1623-2645 GCA_964546395.1 uncultured Fibrobacterota bacterium | reverse complement strand
CCGAACGTCACGTGGTCGAACTCGATGTGACCCTCAATCTCGGGCAGTGTCGTGGTGTCCTCGTCGTCGCGCGTCTCGGGCACCGTGTCGAGTACCTCAAACACGCGCTCAGCCGCGGTGAGCGACCGGCCCATCCAGTCGGCAATGCGACTGAGGAACTGCATCGGTCCGTAGAACATGCCCAGGTAGCTGACAAAGGTCATCAGGGTCCCGAGCGTCACCTCGCCGCCTATCACCTGGCGGCCCCCGAAGTACCACACGAGCAGGCCTCCGGCGCTCATCAGCAGCCACAGGATAGGGAACAGGGTGGTCCAGGTCTGCTCGGCCACGAGCGTGGCGTTGTACAGGGCCATGCTGTTGCCGTGGAACCGCTCAATCTCGGTGCTCTCCTTGGCGAACGCCTTGACTACCCGGAGGCCCGACAGCGAGTCACTCACGGTGGCAACCATGTGGCTGCGGTAGTGCCAGAATCGGTGCCAGAGCGAGATGATGCGTTTCCAGAAGAAGCGGGAGAGGGCCAGCACGAGGGGGACGGGAAGCAGTACGAGGACGGCGAGACGCCAGTTGAGCGAGAACAGCACGACACCGATGCCAAAGAGCATCAGCACGTTGACCACGAAGTACTGCGCACCGTCCACCAGCACCGCTTCCAGCGATTCGGTATCGCGGGTCACCCGTGCGATCATCGTGCCTACCGGCTTCTTGTCAAAATAGCGCAGCGAGAGGAACTGCAGGTGCGAGTAGACCTCGGTGCGCATGTCGTGCGAGAGGCGGCCGGCGAGGCGTACCACGAACCGTCCACGCACGATGCTGATTGCGTGGCCGCCAAGTTGCGCGATCGCCAACCCGAGCACCAGCCAGCCCAGCAGGGAGAGGCGCTCAGCAACCGTCCGCGAGGCATCCTGGGGCGCCAGCACGTGGTCCATGAGGGGACGGGTGAGATAGGGGGGAATCAGGTTTGCCACCATCCCGAGGACCATCAACCCCCACACGGCGGCGGTGAGTTGCCAGTAGGGTCTGAG
>CAZJJT010000692.1:0-1613 GCA_964546395.1 uncultured Fibrobacterota bacterium | reverse complement strand
CTGAGGTAGCCGAGGACGCGCAGAAGTGTCTTGCCCTTGTCAACACAGGCCGGACATACCGTGCTGCCTTCGTCAAGGAGCAGGTTGCACTTGGGGCATCGGTTCGGTGGTTCAAGGTCGTCCAGAAGCGTTGGGGGCTCACGGTCGCTCTTGCCATCCTCAAGCGCCTGGCGGTGCTCCACCCGGTCCTGCAGGTATTTCGCGACCTTGCCGAACCGTGCCTGCTCTGCGTTGGAGAACCGCACCAGCTCCACCACTGCTTCGCCGGTGTCGGCGAGAAGTGCGCCACCCGCTACCAGCGAGTCAACCGCGAAGGAACGCGCAGAGTCGATTGCGACGACACGCGGCGCAAGGAGTCTCTCACCCGCCTCCTCGTACGCTCTCACTTCACTCTCGGTCACCACGAGCCACTCGTGACCGTAGGTTCCATCGATGCGCAAGTCGGACGCGAGAATGGCCTTGGGCGTCTCGTCGCCGAGATCCCTCTGCATCGCCTGCTTCAGTTGGCTGGAAACCGGATCAAGAAATGGCACGTGTGCCTTCCCGCTGCGACAAGAACAGGGCAAAATACCTTCCGCATCAACCACAACGGAGCCGAGTAACATGTGTGAATTCTTTCACAGAATACAAGCACAGATGTGGCAAACAGTAGCTCTGTTACCGAAACCATTGACATGAATGCTGATTTGTGGTATATTGGCTGTGATTTCATTCACAACCGGTGGACGTATGGCTGGCATCCCAGAACCTTCGATAGAGCGTCTGTGCAGGATCCACGGCCTGTGTCACGAAATGGCCGGGTGTGGGACCGAGGTGGTGTCATCGCGCGAGTTGTCAGAGCGTGTTGGGGTCACTGCGGAAGTGATCCGGAAGGATATCGGCAACGTGGGTGATGTGGGGAGGGTAGGACTGGGGTACGCGGTGAAAACGCTCGGGGAGCGGATCGAAGAGAAGCTTGGTCTGGGGACGGAGCGGTCCGCCTGCGTGGTCGGCTTGGGCCGCCTGGGCGGCGCACTGCTGGAGTATGGGCACTTCAGCCTGGCGGGCATCCGCATTGTCGCCGGCTTCGACAGCAGTATCAACCGTCTGGAGACAATACGGACCCCGGTGCCGGTCTATCCTGCGCACGAGCTGAGCGTTGTGGTCCGGCGGGAAGCCATTGCGATCGGGTTGCTGGCTGTTCCGGCGACTGCGGCGCAGTCGAGTGCCGAGGCCCTGGCGGCCGGCGGGGTGTGCGGCATCCTGAATTTCACCCCGGTGGTGGTAGGTGTCTCCGGTGCGCGGGTCGTGGTGCGCAGCGTGGACATTGTCAACGAGTTGAAGGTAGTCGTGGCGCTGCTGGAGCAACATGGCCGGCAGGATCTGACACAGGCGGACGAAAGGAGCGGCTGAACATGGCACGTGTGTTCAATTTCTCGGCGGGACCATCGGTACTCCCCGAGGCAGTGCTGAAGCAGGCGGCGGCGGAGATGCTCGACTACGGGGGGAGCGGCATGTCGGTGATGGAGATGAGCCATCGCTCGGAGGCCTACGAGGAGATTATCCACGGGGCCGAGGGCTTGCTGCGCGAGTTGATGGGAGTCCCTGCCAACTACAAGGTCTTGTTCCTCCAG
>CAZJJT010000691.1:0-2661 GCA_964546395.1 uncultured Fibrobacterota bacterium | reverse complement strand
TCGCGCGTCCCTTGATCGCAGCATAGTCCAGGAACCAGGGCCTGTACACCGTGTCCCTGCTGGGCGGGACCAAGTACAGGTCGAGTTCGTTCACGATCTTGTTGTCGAACGCCTTCGCCTGGTCCTGTGTCCCATCAGGCGGCGGGTCATCCCACACCATGGTAACCCGCAGGCTGTCGGTGCCCTGCGGGACATGCATGGTGTAGTACAGCAGCTGCCGGTCGGCCACCGTGTCCTCGATAAACCTGCTGGTGTCAACATATGCCACGGCCTTCGCCGCGTTGAGCAGCCCGTAGCCGGTAACCCAGTCTGGACCCTTGTCGTAAACGGGGTCCACCGAGTCGCCGTTGAAAGCAATGAACTCCGGGTTCGATGCAAGGCCAAACAGGCTCCTTTTTGCCGTGTCCACGAGGTCTTCGGCCGTATGAATGAGGATTGCCCTGGCGGTGGAGTTCCAGAATGGTCGATCGTGTATGGTCGCCCCCGGCCACCGGCTCGGAAGTATGCGGTCCTGGTACTTCTGGAGCATCAGGGCGATGGTCCCCGTGACGAAGGGAGCGGCTCCCGAAGCCGTGCCGCAATAGTGCTGGTACCGATAGATCCGGCCGTTACGCCAGGCCTGTGTGCACGGCCCCATGGGCCCGATGCTGCGGAATGCCAGGCAGATACGCTTGACGGTCCCGATCGCCGAGTTCCACACGGGCGCAGCATAGGTCATGTCAGTCCCATACTGCAACGGATTCGACTGGTGGGCGAGGGCCAGCGGAATTCTCGCCTCCTGCCAGCCGGCGTTCACACGCGCCGGGTACTGAACACGTACCGGTTGCGGTGCCGAGAAGGGACAGCCAAAGCTGGTGGTAGTGGTCTTCCAGGCAAACGTTCCCTCGATGTAGCGGTCCTGCCCGGTCTCCAACGGAGCAAGCGCGATCGAGTCGCTCATGCGATAGCGGATATGGAGCAGGGCGTCGTCGTACGCGGGGAACGTGATCGAGTCGCTGTAGATATAGGTGGACTGCCCGCCCTGAATGCGCATAGCGGTCCCTCCGGCGCCCCACTCGAGCAACGCAACACCGCTGTTGCAGCCCCACACGACGGGCTGGCCGCACTCGCCCGTAGCTGTATCGTTGAATTCCCAGGCAACCGCAGCAGCCGCATCCGTATCGTGTTCAAACAACCTGATGAAGTCGAATTCGATGTCCCAGCGGTCATACCGATCAGGCGTGCCCACCGGTGCTACGACATCGATGCCCACGCGCCCGTCGTAAGTGGGACCGAGGCCGCTGATAAACGCCTGGCGCTTGGTGAGTTTCTCGACGAACTGCACCTTGATGGCGTTCTTGCCGGACTGGCAGGCGTAGTACCCGCGCGCTGCGTACGGGGGGTCGCCGATGCCGGCATTCGTGCCGGCATACACGATGATGTTGTTCTCGTGGCCGCCGTTGGCGCGGGAAGTGGTATCGTGTGACGACAGGGCATCATCCACCTGTTGCTGGCTGAGGTCGTACCATGAGCCGGCACCGCAACCGTGCGAGTGGTTGTTCACATCTCCGTAGTGGCCTGTGTTGGCCGTCGATGCCGGTTGATAGATGCTCGCCTGCGGCGCGACACCACGCCACCGGTAGACCTGCGGGTAGGCCGAATCGCCGACGCAGAGCCAGCCGTTGCCGGCGGCAACACCGGCAACCATGGTACCGTGGTAGTGGTCAGTAGTGAAAAGAGCCTGCACCCACGAACTATCCTGGCGCTTCACCGTGTCGCCAGCAATCACTTCGTAGAAATCCAGATAGCTTGTGTCGATGCCGCGGTCGTAGATGCCGATTGTGACACCCCGGCCCGTCAATGTATCGTCCACCCCGAGGGCCGGCCACAGGCCGAACTCCGGCGGGTGGGGGACGTTGGCTGTGTCGAACTGCTGGGCCGAGTCGATGAGAGCCATCGCGCGCACCTCGGATCCGAACAGGTGCGGTTCGCGGTACTCCGTGATCCACTTGACTTCCGGTAACTCGGCGATCTGCCTGCACAGGTAGTGCCTGGTCACAACCTTGGCATGCGAGGGATGGGAGGGTTCGACGTAACAGACACTGTCCACGAGCCCGCGCAGAATCCGGCGGCCCTCTTCAGGGGTGGTGC
This sequence comes from uncultured Fibrobacterota bacterium, assembly GCA_964546395.1. Taxonomy (GTDB): domain Bacteria; phylum Fibrobacterota; class Chitinivibrionia; order Chitinivibrionales; family CAZJJT01; genus CAZJJT01. The sequence goes on along the minus strand of CAZJJT010000691.1, from coordinate 531 downwards.
GGGAGTGGAATGTCACGACAACCGCCAGCTTCTTGTGCCGCACATCAAGGTACAGACTGTCCAGTGCGCGTGCGTTCCAGAGCTGCTCTGTCACTTTCTCGCTTGCCTGCACAGGCAGCGCGTTGACAAACGGCCGCCAGGCCGCAAGACAGCTCAGCACCTCCCCCGGCCTCTCCCCCAGGTCAATCCGGTACAGGTAGTACGGCCCCAGCCTGTCGACGAACCCAAGGTACCGCGCACCCAGCGAATCCAGCTTGTACCACTGCGAACCAAGCGTGCGGGTCAATGCCACCCAGCAGACCCCGCCTTGCTGACCCGCCTCGAGGCCCGTTGACTGCCAGGGCCGTATGGGTCTGACGGTATTCGCTGTCCTCAGCACAGCCAGAGCGCTATCCGCCGAAGGCTGCGCTGGAGACACGTCTGCGAGCGCCTGTTGGCAACAGGCCAGAGCCATCATGAGTATGAGATGTCGCATGTCTGTCTCTCCCTGTAGTATAGCACCGTTCCTACTGATGCGGTACCCCACGGCCT
>CAZJJT010000690.1:0-2665 GCA_964546395.1 uncultured Fibrobacterota bacterium | reverse complement strand
ACCATCGTGAGCGGTTCGCTGTAGCGCTTGGCGCGGCGGACATGGTCGAGAAGGAGTTGCTGGAAATGGCGATGGTTGATCAGGCCCGTCAGCCCGTCGTGCGTCGCCAGCGCGCGCGCCTGCTCCAGCGTACGCAGTTTCTCGATGGCCAACCCGGCCGAGGTAGCCAGGCGGGTGAGCAGGTCGCGATGCGCTTCGGAGTACACTCCCCGCCGGACCGACTCGAGCAGCAGTGCGCCACGGCACTGGTCGACGCCGAACGGGACGGCCATGAACGAGTGAAACTCGCGTACCACGGGCTCGTCCTCGAGGTAGCGTGCCTCGTAGTGCTGCTCGGCCAGATCGCGGTAGATACAGAGATTACGGGCGTACACCAGTGGCACGAGGCCGCGGCCCGCGACGGGGAAGCTCAGGTCGAGCAGCCCCTCGGTCTTCCGGCCGTGCACGCGCACGATCGACCCGCTCGTACCGTCGTCAGACCGCAGGCTGATGCTGAGACGGTCGCATGACACCGCGAACGGTATGATCTCCACCATGCGGTCGAGGATAGCGCCCATTTCCAGGTGGAAGAACTCTTTCTCGGTGCTGCTCATGGCGACCAACTGGTCGTATTTCAGCCGGTACTCGTTGCACAGGTAGGTGTAGTAGACTGTCTGGCTCAGCACCGCGACCACGCGCGCGAGGTACGCGTGGTCTTCGTCGGTGAAAAAACTCGGTTCGGTGCTGTCCACGATGACCGTGCCGCGTTCGGCCCCGCCGGTGACAATGGGGCTGGCGAGGAGACTGCGGATCCCCACGTCGCACGTGTAGTAGTACAGTGTCTTGCTGTCGCTGACGATGTCCTGGAGCTTGAGCTGTTTGAGCCCGTCCTTCAGGAAACTCCCGATCACCCCTTTGCCCGGGTATATCACGGCGTCACGGTCGATGTGTTCGGAGCGCGAGGAGCAGCGCTGTATGCGATACCCGCCGTCGGTGGTCGGAAAGAACACCGCCACCGTGTGCACGTCCAGACGCGTGCGGATCAGCTCGATGTACTCGTCGAGCATGGCGTTCACCACTCCCTCGACTTCCTCGCGCTGCTGTCGCCGGTACCAGGCCCCGAGCACCCGGGCGTCCACGTCGCTCTGCGAACCTTCGATCTGCCGGCTCGCGGCCCTCAGCATTGGCGTTTCCTGGTGAGCCCCGTCGGGGTCCTCGGGTTGTCCCGCCGGGTCGGGGCGGAGCAGTCGGAGCGCAAGCGTCGCGGCCAGGCCGAGAAGCACCGGAAGGGCGTAGAGACGCCAGTCGCCGCCTGCCACCAGCGCCACCAGCGCCCCCGCAGCAACGATACTCACTCCCGCCATCACACGGTGCTTCATGGCTCCTCCACGTGGGGTTCGGGGCCGCCGAACTGCGCGGCGACGATCGCCCGCACGTTGTCGCGCTGGAACGGCTTGGGGACCACACCGGCAAACCCGACGTTGCGCAGGCTCTTGACCGTGGTGGGCTCGGCGAAGGCGGTCACCGCCAGCACGGGCATTCCCTCCGTCTTCGGCCGGCGTCTCAGTTCGTTGAAGAACGCAATGCCGTCCATCACCGGCATCATGATATCGGTGATAATCAGGTCGGGCTGCTGCTCCTCGGCGACTTTCAGACCCTCGAACCCGTTCTCGGCGGTGAGAATCTCGTAGTCGTGGAACAGGAACACCTCGAGCAGGTCCAGCGTGTTGTCGTTGTCGTCGATCAGCAGTACCCGGGGCCGTTTGGTCATTGCAGTGCTCGTCTGTAGAGTATCAGTCCCAGAAGCAGGAAGAAGAGGTTGCCGGCCCAGGCCCCCGCCAGCGGGGGGAGTTGTCCGTTGCGGGCGAAGGCGAGGGCGAACTGCGCAATGATCCAGTAGGCGAATGTGATGAGCAGTCCGACGCCGAACAGCACGGCCACCCCCTTGCGCCCGGCGCGGGCGGTGATTGACAGCCCGATGAGCAGTACGATCAGGTTCATGGTCGGCAGGGCGATCTTGAAGTGCAGGTCGGCAAGGTAGGAGGTGACCTTCTCTCCCTGGCGCTGCAGCTTGTCGATGAAATCGCGCAATTCCCAGTAGCTCATCTGCTCCCTGCTTTTCACCCGCGCCACCATCTCATCGGGTGTGGCGCTCAGTACCGAGTCGCGCAGCGTGTCGAACGCGGACACCATCGATGAGTCGCCGCTGAACGCACGCCGCGAACCGTCGATGAAGCACCATGCACTGTCGCGGTAGTCAAGCGACGCGGCCTGGATGCGCTCAACGATGCGGTGGCCGGAAAACGACTCGCGCCACACGTTGCGCGTACGGTCGGGATGCGTGCGGAACTCCTCGAAACAGTAGATGGTCTCGCTGTTGCCGAAATAGTAGAAATTGCGGCGGAACTCGCGGTGCTGTCGTTCGCGGCCGGTCTTCTCGAACGCCCGCCGATCCATGATGTCTTCCTGCAGCTGCTTGCGGCGGTAGTTGGCTTCGGGAAGTACCCGTTCGCCCACATAGAAGCTGCCGAGTGAGAGCGCCGCGCCCAGCAGCAGCAGCGGGGCGATGAGCTGGCGGATATTGATGCCCGAGGCGCGCATCGCCGTCACCTCTCCGTTCTTTGCCATCACGCCCACCGCGGCCATGCTCGCGAGCAGCACGATAATCGGCAGCACCATCAGGACT
>CAZJJT010000689.1:0-2677 GCA_964546395.1 uncultured Fibrobacterota bacterium | reverse complement strand
ACACCTGCCCCGCACCGCTGCGCTTCTCACTCAGCCGCTCAACCACCTCGACCGAATGGAACGATGACGGGTACCAGCTCGACACGCCCTTGCGGTGGACCAGCACGAAGTTGTCGTTGGCAAACATCACCACCGTGCAGGTGTCCGTCACGTACGAGCCGTACTTCTCCTTCACCAGCACCACCAGGCCCGTGGTGTCCTGGGCTATCAGGCTGGTGCTTGTCTCCGCCGCGATCCCTGCTGCTACCGCCAGTGTGAGTGCAACTGCCGCTGTAATGCGTTTCATGGTCTGCCTCCGTGTGGTGTGAAACCCGTTGTGCCGCTCTTCCTCCGTGCACCTGCCGGACTCCAGCCGGCCTGCAGCCAGAACAAGTAACAAACGCCGTGCCAGACGTAGCGGACATGCCGTAACTCGTTGCTTGACAGGAGGCTGGTGGTTTGGGGGCTGCGCGAAGCAGCACAACGCACGGCAGAGGAGGTGTGGTATCGCTGCCGCACGGCCCTGCGGCAGGGGAGTGCAGGAGCCCCCCCCACAGGGGGTTACGTCGCTGGGACCGTGGCTGTGGTTCGCAGACCCCAGATGCCCCGCCCGGGGCGCTACTCAGGCAGATGCCGGTCGGTGCAACACGTCGTGCACCCGGAAGGCCAGTTGCTCCAGGGAGAAGGGCTTCTGGATGAACTGCACGCCCTGATCGAGCACCCCGCGGTGAGCGATCACGTTGGCCGTGTAGCCGGACATGTACAGCACGCGCATGCCCGGTTTGGCCCTGCACACTTCATCCGCGAGTTCCCGCCCGTTGTGCTCCGGCATTATCACGTCGGTCAGGAGCAACTCGATCCGCTCGTGTGTCCCCACAAGGAGCAGGGCCTCGTCGGGCGTGCCCGCGGCCAGGGCGTGGTAGCCCAGCTCCTCCAGCATCATCCGCGTCATCTCGCGGACCGGTGCCTCGTCCTCGACCACCAGCACGTATTCGCCATGTCCCTGTGGCAGGGCCGTCCCGGACGCCCCGTGTGCCCCCACCCCTTCACCGCTATGCCTGCACAGGTGGACCTTGATCGTACTGCCCGTACCGGGTTCGCTGTACACATGGATGAAGCCGTTGTTCTGCGTGACAATCCCGTATACCGTCGCCAGGCCCAGCCCGGTCCCTTCACCGATGTCCTTGGTGGTGAAGAACGGCTCGAATATGTTCTCAATGGTGGCGGCATCCATCCCGCACCCGTCATCGCTGACCGCAAGCATGACATACTCGCCGGGCAGGAAACCGGTGTGGCTCGCGCAGTAGCTCTGGTCGAACGACGCGTTTGCGGTCTCGATGGTCACCTTCCCCGTCCCGCCGATTGCGTCGCGCGCATTCACGCACAGGTTGGCGAGGATCTGGTCAACCTGCCCGGGATCGACCAGCACCGGCCAGAGCGCGGCGCCTGGCTGCCAGGCGAGGTCGATGTCCTCGCCGATCAGCCGCCGCAGCATCCTCAACATGCTTTCGATCGCCTGGTTCAGGTCGACCACCACGGGGTTGACCGTCTGTTTGCGCGCGAAGGCGAGCAGTTGACGGGTGATATCGGCTGAGCGACGGGCTGCCGCGGCGATCTCGGTCAGGTTGGCGTGTACCCGTTCGCTTGCACTGGTTCGCCGCAGCGCCAGCTCCGCGTGGCCGATTATCACGCCCAGCATGTTGTTGTAGTCGTGTGCGACACCGCCGGCCAGGCGCCCCACCGACTCCATCTTCTGCGCCTGCCGCAACTGCTCCTCCAGGGCCACCCGCTCGGTGATATCACGGGCGGTCGAGAGCGTCCCCGTGACCCTGCCCGCCGGGTCTTTCAGTACCCGGCACCACCAGGCCAGCACGCGCGGCGCTCCGTCTCTGCGCCGCTGAAGGCTCTCGACATAGACCACGCTCTCGTCACCGTCGAACAGCTTCTGGACCGTTTCGTACGTGCTCTGCGATCCCACGAAATACTCGCTTGCCTCCCGTCCTATCGCGTCGGCCCCGAAGAACTCGAGTCCCGCTGCATTCATCCACGTGTACACCTTCTTCGTGTCGACTTCGGTTACGATATCGGGCAGGGCGGCCAGGATGGCGGCCTGGCGCTCCGAGAGTGCGGCAAATTCGGCGGTCTTGCGAGCGACCTGTCGGCGCAGCGACCACCACCAGAGAAACACCACGAGGAGTGCCACGATCAGCGGCACGAGCACCAGGGCCGAGTGGCGCAGCGCCACGAGGAGCGACACCGGTTCACCGCCGTATACCCCCAGCCACTTGTCCCTGATCCGCCGGTACTCTCCCGTTTCCTCCACCACCCGAAGGCCCTCCGTGAGTCCTGCCAGCAGGGCCTTCTGTCCGTTGCGCACAGCCATGCAGTACTCGGGCGAAACAAACGCGTGGGTGCCGATCCGCAGGTCCTTCCAGCCGTGCTTCTGCATGTGGTAGAGCGCGTCGAGGCGTGCCACGAGGGCACAGTCGTGCCGACCCGCTCTCAGTTCTCCCAGCGCCTCTTCCTGCGACTTGCACACGCTCAGGTGTTCCCCCAGACCATGCGAGAGGGCGAACTCGTGCATGATATCGCTCTCCTGGACGACAATCCGCTTGCCGTGGAGCTGCTCGATTGTCCGCGGTGCCACACCGTCCCTGGCCCGCACCGCGGCCACGCAGTGGTTCACCGCGTGCGGTGC
>CAZJJT010000688.1:0-2696 GCA_964546395.1 uncultured Fibrobacterota bacterium | reverse complement strand
AGCCAAGTGGAGACACTGCCCACGCCACCCATGGGGGAACAGCCAATGAAACCCGACTATGCGAAAGTCCAATACGAACTTCTTCGCCCGTCACAGGTGAGAGCGATCCAGCAACAGTGCTCCGTCGTGTACATCCCCGTGGGCTCACTCGAGTGGCACGGGGTGCAGAACCCGCTCGGGACCGACGCGTTGAAGGCACACGCGGTGTGCTGCGAAGCAGCGCAGCGACACGGCGGCGTGGTCTTGCCGCCCGTGTTTCTCGGGATCCTGGGCGAAAGTCGCGGGTGGGGGCCTGAGGGCTGGGAGGGCTACACCGTGACCGCGCACGACACGCTCAGCATGGAAGACACCGTTTTCCGGGTATCGCGCGGTCTGGTTGCCGACGGGTGGAGGGTGCTGGTCGGTGTCACCGGCCACGATGTCGAGCCACAGCGCGACGCGATGCACGAGGGGATACAGCGGGCATGCCGAGGGACCGCGGCGAAGGGTTTCGCGGTCACCGAGGGCGAGAACTGGGAAGGCGGAAGGTCCATGACGTACAGCATGGACCACGCCGGCGCCTGGGAGACCTCGGCCATGATGTTCGCGTATCCCCAATCAGTTGACATCGAGGAACTGCGCGCCCAGATGAGTGCCAGCGGGCGGCAGGACGTGGAGCGCTCGGCGATGAAGGAACCAGAGGGAATCGGCGGGTGGAACCCGCTGAAGTATGCCTCGGCGGAACGGGGCCGTCAGATAGTCGAGTTCTGCGCCGAGCGGATCGGCCGGAAGGCGCGTGACGTGCTCGAAGGTCGCGTGGAGCCGCTCGCGAAAGCAGACAAGCGGTTCATGGACAATCCCGGTCCCACCGATTGAGGGGGGGCACGCTGAACCCCTTGCGCAGGGCAACCACGAGGATGCCCGTGCCAACCAGCACGTTGCCTGCCAGCAGGCCCCAGTCCCACGCTTCACCCATCAGCAGCATCCCGATCACCATGCCCGCCAGCGGCGTGGCAAAGAAGAACACCGCAACACTCGACGAGTTGTGGCGCGACAGCAGGTAGTGAAACGACACGAAGCAGAATATCGACACCACAACCGCCTGGAACGATATCGCGTACCACGCATCGGGCCGGACAGCGGCGAAGTCGGGGCGCTCAAACAGCAGCGCGCTTCCCAGGAACAGCACTACAGCGACCACGAACCGCCAGAAGAGTACGTTCCAGACGTTCATGACATAGGTGAGGCGCTTGCTGAGCGTGATACCTGCGGCGATGAACAGCGCACTGATCTGCTCCACGGTGTCGCCCAGAAGGCTTCCGCTGCCGAGCGATGTCCACAGCGCGCACACCACGCCGCCAAACGCTATCAGGCTGCCGACAATTGCCCGTCGCTCGTAGCGCTCCTGTCGGATGATGAGCGGGGCTACCAGGGGAACCACCAGCGGGTAGGTGAAAATGAACAGGGTGACGCGGCCACCCGAGGTGTGCTGCGAACCGTAGTTGAACAGGAATATCTGCACGTACATCAGTGTCCCAAGCAGCAGCATCTCCAGCACATGCTTCCGCGGCACACTCGGTTTCACTCCCGAGCGCAGCATCAGCCACAGCACGACGGGGACCGACGGGGTGAACCGGAGGAACGCGGCCCAGAAGGGCGAGAAGTCGCGCACCGCGACTTTCACCACCACCGAGTTGGCCGCCCAGAACACCACCAGCACCAGCAGCCACGCGACCGTGGCGAGCGTCATTGGCGCCTGTCCGGCGTGCGGCGGGGACGTGGGACTGCTCTGCAATCGGTCCATGAGCAGGGCCGAATATAGCACGCAGCCCTGCGACCGACTCCACGAGCTATCGGCCGCGGCTCACACCAGTCGACAGGGCAACCGCCGTGCACTGACCCTCGGGGTCCAGCAGCACTCCGGCAGTCGCCCGCGACCCATTGGCCCGCTGAGTGCCCGCCCGTCTGCCGTCCAGCAGGTACCAGCGCGTCGGCATGCCCTGCATCGCACGTCCCTGCCGGGGCGCGGCAGGCAGCAGCGAGGGCGCCGCGGTCGGCGTGCCGTATGCCACGAGGACTGCGACACCCGGCCAGTTGATCTCCATGCCGTGGTGTCCCGGACAGCAGTTGCCATCGGGTGTGAGCGTGTTCTGCCCTGTGCGGAGCACCGAGAGTGGCACCGGCATACCGGTGCGGAAATCCTCGAGCCGGGCGCCGTTCAGCAACGCGCCCTTGTGGTCATGGCTGCCCCAGAAGCGAAACACCAGCTTCGCCTCCGAGGCGGTGGTCGGGTTGCCGACAAGGTCGAACTGCTCCGATTGGGCCGCGTCGCGCGTTACCCACTTCTTCGGCACACCGTACGGCTTCGCCATCTCCACGGAGTAGCCCGGTCGCACCAGTCGCACGTTCGACACCACCGGGCTCATGTGGCACATCCAGCTCTTGTCCACCACCCGCGCCATCACCCGCATCGGTGCGCTCTGGTCCGGCACCCAGGCGTTGTCCCAGCGCGCGCTCACCTCCGCCGAAGTGACAATCTGTGTGCCGGCCAGGCAGTTGGCCAGCTGGGCCGATTCGTTATAGTTGTACACCCACTCGCGGTAGATACCGTCACCGTCGTAGTCGAAATCCTCGTACTCGCCGACGAAATCCACTCTGAGGATGTCGCTCTCGGCTTTCTGCACGGTGGCCCTCAGCGTGGGGCTGTACCCAAGCGT
>CAZJJT010000687.1:0-2698 GCA_964546395.1 uncultured Fibrobacterota bacterium | reverse complement strand
TGAGGACTGATACCGATCAGCCGTTCGAGGAGAAGGTTGGTGCATAGACCGTTGACTTGCCGCTGTCGTACCTGACAGCAGCGAAAGGACAAACCATGGTTCTGACACTGGAGAAGCAGCATCCGGAATCGCTGCACTGGAAGCCGCTCGAAAAGGGTACGCTGAAGACAACGCACCGGAGGGCCGTACGGGTGATTGTGACGGACGGCGCTCGCCGGTGCTACGTGGAGAAGCCCATCTCGACGTCGCGGCCGGCTACGTTCGTCGCCCGCGGCACCGCGGGCGTGCACGGGATCTCCCTGCTTGACAAGAAGGACAACGTGCTGGCCTACGGCCGGTTTGACCTCGCAGCCGAAACCCGGCTCGAGAGCAGTCAGCGGATCTACGGGGCGCTTGCCGAGGAGATCCGTTACATGCTCGAGCGGGCCGGACCGCGCACCGTGATGGTGAAGGGGCGGCCGCGGAAGATGCTGGTGACCTGGGGCCGTGACCACGTGCACACGCTGAAGGCGCAGAAGTACTTCATGGAGGATGTGACGTCCACACTTGACTACTGGCTGGAGACCCAGGAAGAGAACGGGATGGTGTGGGACTGTATCCACCCGAACCCCAACTACCCGGCGCCGACGTGGTTCGGTGAAGCGCTCGGGAAGGAGTACTTCCACTACGAAGACGACATGCGCTGGATCGTCCGACGCATTCCGGTGGAAGCCGATTGCGAGTTTCTGTACACCGAGGGTGTGTGGTATGCGTGGAAGGCGACCGGTGACGACGGGTGGATGGCGAAGCAGTTGCCGCGGCTGGAGAAGGCACTGAAGTACAACAGCTCGCACCCGGCGCGGTGGTCGAGGAAACACGGGCTGGTGCGCCGCTCGTTCTGCATGGACTCATGGGATTTTGTCAACCCGCACTACTGCAACGGTGACCATCGGTGTATCAACCCCGGCGACCCGCAGTTCCTGTTCCACTCCGACAACTCGGGCCTGTACGCTTCGTACTGGCGAATCGCAGAGATGCACGAAGCCCTGGGCAATGTCAAGCGGGCCAAGCAGCTGCGGCGCGAAGGCGAGGAACTGCGCAAGCGCGCCAACAAGAAGCTGTTTTTCGGGAGCAACTACGGCCACATGATTCCCGAGAAGCTGCCAGAGAAAGAGGTGTACGCGCTGGTGGGCGACGAGCGCAAGCGGATGAGTCTCTCCACCGGGTATACGATCAACCGCAGGATGCCGACACACGCGATGGCGGTGAAGATTCTCAAGGAGTATATCAGGCGCGGCAAGGCAAAGAAGAAGGAGAGTTTCGCGGAGTGGTGGACCATGGATCCGCCGTACATGCCCGGCCAGTGGGGTAACTACACGGGTACGGGCGGCAGCAATATCGGCGAGTACATGAACGGCGCGATCTGCACGATTATCGCGGGCGAGATAGCCAAGGCGGCGTTTGACCACGGCATGGAAGACTATGGCGTGGACATCCTCGAGCGCGTGTGGAAGCTGAAAGAGCGCGACGGCGGCTACCTGTTCCAGGTGTATCGTCGTCTGCCCGAGAACCCCGCGTTTCCCAAGGCGAAGTTCCAAACCGTGGACATGCGGGCGGTGGTGAACCGCGGGTGGAAGAACGGTGCGTACAAGGGCGTGGAAGCGTGGACCGGCGAGGGCGACAACGACCTGCGGAACATCCCCGTGGGACGGCGCAGATTCGGCCCGATTGAGTTCGACGTGATCGATCCCGCGAAGAACAAGGGGCGTTCGGTGCTGCGGTTCGGCCCGAGCGGATCAGATGTGCCTCAGGCAGTCACCGTTCCGGTGGGTCCTCTCACCGCCAAGAGCATCTATTTCATGCACAGTACTGCGTTCGGCGCGCCGCGACACACGCCGACCGCGGCCTACCACGTGGAGTACGCCGATGGTACGAGCGAGCGCGTCTGGGTGCGGCCGGGACACGAGATCGGCCCGTGGTGGGGGCCGACCGATGCGCCCGATCTTCGCCGCAGCAACGACACGATCGACCGCAGCACTACGCGCCTGGCGTGGCGCGGCGCCAACCCGAGTTGGAAGGATGTCGGCATATACATGTTCGGGTGGAACAACCCGCACCCTGAGCGGCCCGTGGTCGCAATCCGTGCCGAAGCGTTCCCGGTGCGCGGCAAGGGCGGGGTTATGCTCGCGGCGATCAGTTTCAGCGACCAGCCGGTTGGCTACGAGAACCGTATCCGCTCCCACGGTCTGCCGGACTGCTGGGCCCAGGCCGCGGTGTACTACGCCATCGCTGAAGGGCTTGCGGGAATCGAGGACACGGGCCGCGCCTTCGACAGAGTGCAGATCTCACCGCGCTGGGCGGCATCCGGGTCGGACAAGGCCGACATCACGCTGCACTACCCCTCCTCGGGGGGCTACTGCAGCTACCGGTACGCAATCGAGCGCAAGAAGCGCCGGATCACGCTCGATATCACCGGCAGCCTGGAGGAAGGTGTGGTGCACTGCCTGCTTCCGAGGGGAGCGAAGGCGAAGCGGGTCGTGGTTGACGGGAAGGCGTGTGCGTTCAAGACCGTGATAGTCGAACGTTCGACGTATTGCGACTTCGTGCTCGACTCGCTGCCGCTGGGGCCAGTGACCATACAGTACTGAAGTGCCGGATTTGGTGGGGGGAGGGCCTGTGGCCCTCCCCCCTGGCCGTTCAGCCACCGCGGCAGCGTCGG
>CAZJJT010000686.1:0-2701 GCA_964546395.1 uncultured Fibrobacterota bacterium | reverse complement strand
CTTCGACAGTGTCAAAAGTAGGCAAGCGTGGTCCCCAAATGGTAGATTTTTGGTGGTTGGCGCATTCCAAAACATGCAAATAGGCAGAACGATGAGAGAAACCAGGAGAATCAGAAGATGGCCAGACCACGCAGTGAGAAGGTGGTAGCTTGGCTTGAGCAGTTCCTGGCTGTCTCGGGTGAAGGCAACCGGCTACCGACCGACACTCAACTGGCCCGCGGCCTCGGGGTCTCGGTGAGAACCGTGAGTTCCGTGATGGCGTCGTATCGTTCCCGTGGGCTCATCGAGCGCACACCGGGAAGCGGGACGTGCGTTGCGGGGCGCACTCGTCCCGCTCGTCCCGCGATCCCAGCACCAAGGTCTTCGGCGCAGAACCTCGCGGCGCAGTTGGAGAGTCTGATTTCCAGTGGTGGTCTCCGTCGAGGGCAGGCTTTGCCGCAGACCAAGTACACGGGTCTGCAATTCCGAGTCAGCCAGCAGACTGTCGCCGCGGCATATCGCGAGCTGGCAGCCCGCGGGCTGGTGAGCCGGGTGGGCCGGTCCTATTGGGTCGGTTCGGGCCCGTCGTTGTTGCATGACCGCAAGGACGCCACCGTGGTGGTCGTGAAGTACCGTTCCGATGATTTCACCGACGTGTTCAGTACCGACATGTATGCCCCGGCCTATCGGGCCTGTGAATCGGAGCTCGTGTCAGCCGGTTACCGGCTCGATTACTGCAGCAGTGGCGATCTTCCGCGCTTCCTTGTGCAGGCGCGAACCACCGGACTTGCCGGGCTGTTGTTCGTGTCGATGAGCATTCCTGAAGCGCTGTCGGTTCTGGAAGCCAACCGTCAGTTGCTAGGCCGGCTCAAGGAACGGGGCGCCAGGTTTCTGATCGACTGCAGATGGAAGAACACCCCGGAGGAGCGTGACCTGTCGCTGCAGCGGGCGTTCGATCGCTACCGCGAGAACCGCGCCATGTGGGTGATGCAGCGGGGTCACCTGTACACATCCGTGGCGCGTGCCCTGGCGCACCATCTGGTGGAGTCGGGCCACCGTCGTGTGACCGTGTTCCTGGATGAGCAGCAGTACCGACCGTTCGACTGGACTTTCATCACCGTCATACGCATCCGCACCGAGCTGCAGCGTCTCGACGACACGTGTCGGTTCCGGCTGGTGATATCACCGGCCAACGCGGCACTTGACACACGCGAGTACCTCGAGCGCCATACCGGGACGCAGGCCTATTTCGGTACCCAGTCGGAGGCGCGACTCAATCTGAGCAAGTATGGCGGCGTGAACCCGCGGGTGTTGTTCAGCGAATGCACTGTCACGACGGATCTGGCAAGCGCGTACGGCAGGCCGACGAACGGTGACGCCTGGGTGTTTGTGCACGACAATGAGGCCGACCGTGCGCTGGAATGGTGCCGCGCAAACCGGCTACGGGTCCCTCGCGACGTGAGTATCGTGGGACTGCAGAATGACCCGCGCCACTACCACCGGGGTATCTCAGCCTGTTGCCCCGACTGGAGGACAACGGGCTATCTGATGGCGCACGCGATTATCGGCGATGTTCCGGTAGCGCGCACCGCCAAAGGTTATCTCGGAACCAGTGCGGCCATTCTGCAGCGAAGGACCACGGTGTAGACCAGAGTCCGGTGCAGTTGACCCCAGAAACCCACGTTGAGTACCCGGGTTCCGCTTTGGCGGGGTCCACAATCGGCACCGGTACTCCATGAATATCGTAGGTCCTGACTCGAAAGTCATCGATTTGGAGTTTCAGCGTAGACACCTCGGTACGGATTGAGGCAAACGACCAGGCCGCCATGTCGCGCTTGGTCGGCTACATTGCGCGCAGCCCCCTCTCCCTTTCGCGCATGATCACCCGCACCGATGACGGGAAGATTGTGTACCGTGCCTCTCACGCCAATTGCTGGGCTTTCCCAAAGTCGGGCGAGCAGACTGTCATGGAGGGGATCAGCAGAAACTTCGAGGTGTTCGAGCCCCTCGATTTCCTCGCCGAACTCACCCAGCATATTCCCGAGCGGGGTGAACACCAGATCCGCTACTACGGCTGGTACAGCAATAAGTCGAGGGGTGTCCGCCAGAAGCTTCTCAAACGTGCCCTCGTCCCAAAGCCCACGCAACTGTTGACCCAGCAACAGGTGCGCTTCAGAGTCACCTGGGCGGCTTTGATAAAGCTGGTGTATGAAATCGATCCCCTGAAGTGCCCGGATTGCGGGGGCAACATGAAGATACTGGCGCTCATCGACCACAACCGTCAGCCCGACGTGGTCGAGAAGATCTTGCGGCACTGCGACCTCTGGCGAGAGCCCAAACAGCGGGCACCACCTGACCGCACTCCTTGCCAGCCCGAGCCCGCTGTGCGTGAACTCACGTACGACGAAGGCTACTTTGTCACTTCGTTTTCCAATGTGTGGTAGGCGGGCACTTCGTGCCCCGTCGAGTTGTGGTTCCTGCATTGTGACAGAGAGTGCGCCTGAACGTGCGTCGGTAGCCTGACCGCTTTGCGTGAGCTATGCCCGAAATCACGAAGTCGTTGACATTCGAGCCGGAATCCATGATATTGATGGGGTAGCGGTACCGGTTGCGGGCCCCGGCGAAGCGGATGCGGGGCGCTCAACGCGGCTTCCTGACGTCGGCGCACACAAGACAGGCGGCGCAAAATGCGTGAACGGACGGAGAGAAACTTCCTATCATT
>CAZJJT010000685.1:0-2720 GCA_964546395.1 uncultured Fibrobacterota bacterium | reverse complement strand
GCCGACGTCTGTTCTTTGCTGCCGACTCGAGCATGCCGTACGGTGATGTGGCCGCGATAGCACCGATAGACAGTGTCCGGCTGGGCCTTGCCTCGCTGTTCGGTGTGGTGGAGTATTTCCCGGGCAGCGATTCGTTTGCCGTGCTCGAAGGGGCGGGGGCCCGCCGCGTGTCCAGTCTTCACCGGCACGGCGACACGCTGTGGTTCGGGACGCTGGCGGACGGGCTGTTTGCGTACGACCTGAACAGGAAGGTCGAGTCGTACGTGGGGCTGGCAGGACGTGACCGGGTGTGCGGGATCCTGCCGATGCCCGGCGAGCGGACGGCGCTGCTTGTGGCCACGAAACGCGGGGGGTGCTATTCGCTTGACCCTTCCAGCGGCCGGCTTGAGGCGATGCCGATGCCGGACGGGATGTTCGAGAAGGGCGTGAGCGAGTATGACCGCGACCTGATGTGCGCTGAGGCGATTGACGGCCGCGCATGGCTCGGCACGCGGGAGGCGGGCTGCGTGGTACTTGACAGTGGTGGCACGTGGACGTCACTTGACTACTACGATGGACTTCCGGGCAACGAAGTGCGGGCAGTCGCGGAATCGCCGGGGTTCGTGTGGGTTGGGTGCTACGGCGGGTTCTGCCGTTTGGACAAGGAATACCTGCAGCGGCGATACTTCGGGACGCGACACGCGGAAAGGAACGCATCATGACACGGTTGATACGCTCGAGCCGTCTGGCAACGGCAGTGCTGGTGGTTGTGTGCGCGGGGGCGGCGGTCCGTGCGGCCAACGACGAACTGGAGAAGGGCATCGCGGCGCTCAACCGCGGGCAATTGCGGGACGCCATCGCGCTGCTGAACACCGCTGTGGCGCAGAACCCTCGTTCGGCCCGTGCCCAGCTCAACCTCGGCGCGGCCTACTACATGGCTGGACAGTACGAGGAGGCGCGGGGTGCGTTCGAGAAGGCGGTGGCGCTGAACCCGTCCGACACGCGGGCGACCGCCAACCTGGCGAGCACCTATGCGGCGCTGGGCGAGTCGGACAAGGCCACCGAGCTGTACCGCAAACTCGCCTCCAGCGAGTCGGACAACGCCGATATCCACAGCAACCTCGCCAACGTGTACCGTACCTCGGGGCGGCTCGCGGAAGCCGAGCGGGAGCTGAAGACCGCCACGCGGCTCGACCCGAGAAACGCCGACTACCGGGTGAACCTGGGTGAGCTGTACCTGTTGATGAACCGGCAGGGCGACGCGAAGGATGAGTTCCAGACGGCGCTGGGGCTGAACTCCAAGTCTGCCGGCGCATCCATCGGCATGGGGCGGATCGCGGTGACCCAGGGCGACAAGACCAAGGCACGGAGCTATTTCCTCTCGGCGCTCCGCAGCGACCCACGCGCGGCCGAAGCACACGCCGAACTGGGGTTGCTCGACGAGCAGGAGGGGCAGTACGATCAGGCGCTGTATCGCTACTCGCAGGCGCTGCGGCTTATGCCCAACAGCCCGCGGTTTGTCAAGGCGCTCGCGTCCACCTACATGAAGAAGAAGGACTACGAGTCGGCAATCGGCATGTACAAGCAGCTCGTGGCGCAGGACCGGTCGATGGACAACTACGGCGAACTGGGCATGGCGCTGCTGAAGGCGGGGAGTCTGTACGAGGCGGTGGATGCGTTCAAGTCGGCGGGCGAGAAGAGTCCGCTCAGTTCGCGCTTCCTCAACGGACTCGGGCAGACCTACCTGGCGCTGGGGAAGGACGACATGGCGCTGAGCTGCTTCGAGGATGTGCTGAAGGCAGATGCGGACAATCTCGATGCGCGCCTGCAGGTGGGGGTTATCGAATACCGCCGCAAGAACTGGACCCAGGCCGAGAAGTACCTGCGTGGAGTGCTGGCACTCAATGCGGCGGATGTGGACGCGCGCTACTACGTGGGCATGATTGAGCTGCAGAAGGGGCGTTACGACGAAGCGCTGAAGCAGTTCGAGGAGCTGCTGTCGATAGTCAGCAAGGACGCGCGCGTGCACTACGGTATCGGCCTTACCTACGCGCGGCGCAGGGAGACCAACCGTGCCGTCGAATCGCTGACGAAGGCGATTGAGCTGGACGGGAAGATGTTGGATGCGCGCTGGGAGTTGGGCAAGATCTACGAGTCGATAGACTACCGGGAGATGGCCTACAGGGAATACAAGGCCATTGTGTCAACCGACCCCAACCATCCCCTCAAGGAGCAGATTGCCGAGAAGATGCAGCGGCTGCGCGACGAGGGGGTGCAGGACAGCGATGTGAGGAAGTACTAAGAGGGCGAGAAGGCACGAGGCACACGGGAGGAGCGGGGGCGAAAAAGCCTCACTTCCCCCTCCTCGCTCCAGCCTTCTTCCGGCCTTCCACCCTGTCCTTCAGGTACCGCCCCGTCACCGAGCCCTCGTTGCCCGCCAGCTCCTCGGGCGTCCCTGCCGCTACCACCACTCCTCCGGCGTCGCCGCCCTCGGGGCCCAGCTCGATGACATGGTCGGCAGAGGCGATCACGTCGAGGTTGTGCTCGATGACCACCACCGTATTGCCCTTGTCAACCAGCTCCCCCAGCACGTTCATCAGCAGCAGCGTGTCTTCGAAGTGCAGCCCCGTGGTGGGCTCATCCAGGATGTACAATGTCCGACCCGTCGCGCGCCGTGCCAGTTCGGCGGCCAGCTTGATCCGCTGCGCTTCACCGCCCGAAAGCGTCGTCGCCCTTTGCCC